>CAYRLR010000462.1:0-3083 GCA_964424975.1 uncultured Anderseniella sp. | reverse complement strand
ATTCCACGCGCCGCGATGCACAGCAAATAGCGCTGATTGCACCAAGTGTATAGGGTTGATGATGACATGGTGCATGCAATGCCGTCGCGCGGCCGTATTGGCGAGCGGTTGGGTCGCGCAAACAGAGCGTTGTCAGGTCTCGTGATATGCCTGCGAAATTTCCGCAGGTCAGGCGTGAGAAAATTTCGCTAAGATTGCAAGGCAGATCGTTTTAAATCAAGCATTTGGAGCGAGTTTTCGTGTCATCGAGAGCCGGGCATCCCTTGCTTTTCAGGGGGCTTTGCGGACACTGGCCCGTAACCATAAACACTGGAAGAAACCGGTTTTCATGACCTGGGCGCGGCTTGCCCGCGTCTGCATGTGAAAGGGCCATTATTCATGTCAGAGACAGTCTCCGATCTCATCATTGTCGGTGGGGAAATTGCGACTTTGGACGCGCAAGACAGCTTCGTATCCGCTGTCGCCATTCGAGACGGACGTATTTTACGGGTCGGTAGTGACGATGATATCCGCTCGACAGCGTGTGAAGACACCAGGGTTATCGACCTTGCAGGCCAGACAGCTATTCCCGGTTTGATTGACAGCCATTGCCACCCGGACAGATACGCGGTCAGGCTCAAATCATGGGTCAATGTCGATCCTGGCCAGGTCGCGTCACGCGAACAGTTGCTCGCCACGATCAGCACTGCCGCCAAATCGCGCCATCGCGATGACTGGATTATCTGCTACAGGTTCGACAACAACAAGTCTGGTGGATATCCGACACTGGAAGAAATGGATTCGGCCAGCGATGGTCGCCCGTTGTTCATCCAGCGCACGGATTGTCATATCGGGCTCGCCAACAGCCGGGCTTTCGAGGTTTCCGGGCTTGGTGCCGATCCTGTAGATCCACCATTTGGACAATTTGATCGCGATCCCGTGACAGGCAGACTGACGGGCCTGGCGCGTGAAACGGCAGCGGAGTTTTTTGTCGCTTCAATTCACGCCGCAGATACACCGGAGACAATCGCCGATGGCCTGGAGCAGGTCTTCACCGAATGGGCATCGTACGGCATTACCAGTGTCTACAATTCACTTGCCGGCAGAAAAGCCATCGAGGCCTATCAGCTCATGCAGCACCGCGACCAGCTCAGGATGCGGGTTGGCATGATCGTCTCGGGCCGTGAGGACGGTCTGGTTGAGTCCTACATCAATGCCGGCATCAAGTCGGGCTTCGGCAATGACATGTTGCGTGTGATCGGCGTGGAGTGGTGTCCGGATTGTTCGACATCTGGTCGTACCGCTGCCTATTATGACCCCTATGTCGGTGTGCCTGTAGATGGTGAGCCGCAACCCAATACCGGCATTCTGCTTTATGAGGCTGACGATCTGCAGGCACGCGCCGTTGCAGCGCATAAGGCCGGACTCCAGGTGATGATCGAAGGTGTTGGGGACCGTGGCATTGACTTTGCCCTCGATGCAATCGAGGCCTGCCTGACTGCAAAGCCGGCGGAAGACCACAGGATGCGGGTGGAGCATTGCTGTAATGTGACGCCACCCATTCTGGCTCGGCTGAAGAAACTGGGTGTGATCGACAGCTCCGCTACCGGTTTCATGTACGATCTCGGAGATGCCTACATTGCCAATCGGGGGCAGGAGTCCATGCGCTATATGTGGCCGCACCGCAGCCTGATAGACGCTGGAGTTCCGGCCCCTGGTCACTCTGATGCAATGATCTGTCAGGCCAATCCGTTCCTTGCGATGTGGTCGCTGGTGAACCGCAAGACGGACACCGGAAAAGATCTCGACGCGTCACAGAAGATCAGCCGCGTGGAAGCGTTGCGCGCCTACACCACGCTTGGTGCCTTCTCCGGCAGGGAAGAAGCCCTTAAAGGCTCGCTGGAACCCGGCAAGCACGCAGACATCGCCATCCTGGATCGTGATTTTTTCGACTGTCCCGCAGACGACATTCGAGCCATCAGGGTCAACGCCACCATTCTGGGCGGCCAGACAGTTTTTGAACGGATTAATACCAAAGGAACCGACTGACTCCGCCCGCCTCTGCGATCATCAGCTTCGTTTGTCGAGCCAGTCCCGCATTTTGTAGTACTGGCCGACAATCGGTAAAAACCATGGGTTTCCGCCATAACCGGGAAACGGTTTATGGTGTGCAATGGCATCCATCGAAGCGCCGGGTTCAGACATGCCAAGCAGGCGCAGGGCAAGTCGGTGTCCCATATAGGTCGACATGGCCACGCCACTTCCATTGTAGGGCGCAGCATAGTAGATGCCGTTGAACTGACCAAAATGCGGCAGGAAGTCGCCTGCAAAAGCGACATATCCCGACCAGCTGTGGGTAACGTCCACATCGGCCAGACCAGGAAAAACGTCCACCATGAACCGGCGCAGCATGGTCCCGGACTGCTCCAGCGGCGGGTCGCCGAAACTGGCACGACCCCCGAACAGGATCCTCTCACCGTCCGGCGAAGGACGATAATAATACAGAACACGCTTGGTATCGGAGATCATGCGCTGGTTGGGAATAAGATCGCGCACCATGTTGTTGCCGACCGGTTGGGTCGCAATGATGAAACTCTTGACCGGGATCACGCGACTGGCAAGCCAGGGGGTAAGCCTGGTGCTGTAGCCGTTCGTCGCCACAATGATTTCGTTGGCGTTGATCGTGCGGTCCTGCTGTGCGCCATTGGTTGATGCAATCGTTACCGAAAAGCGCTTGTCGGTCTTCTGAACAATTTGCGTGGCCCTGGTGTACTCGAACAGCGCGGCACCGGCAGATTCACATGCTGTCGCCAGGGCTGTATGATATCGCGCAGGCTGGACACCGCCGGCCCGTTTGATGACCATGCCGCCATGGTAGATGTCGGTCTGGATTTCACGATCTATATCGGCCTTTTCGATGATCTCGTAATTATCAGCCAGTTTACCGGTCGCATCATCTGCCGTGCGCTTCAGTGTATCGAACGCAGCCCTGGAATGGGCGCCAACAAAGGTGCCGCAGCGGGTATAGTCAGTCGGCAGCTTGAGGGTGGCGACACGCTCTTCGAAAAAATCGAAGGCAGCTTCGGTCTCCGAAGCGATGAGCC
>CAYRLR010000461.1:0-3084 GCA_964424975.1 uncultured Anderseniella sp. | reverse complement strand
TTCGCCGGGGCCACGTGGAAGAGGGATTGAGCAGCGATGCGTTTTCTGCATCGTTCATTTTCGGCGGGCAGATCAGCAAGGAAGCACCCCGACTCTATCAGATCTATTCCGAAGGCAATTTCATCGAAGCCAAGCACGACACCCCGTTTTTCCAGATTGGCGAGCACAAATACGGAAAACCCATACTGGACAGGGTGGCCAATCAGCAAATGAGACTGGGAGAGGCAGCCAAGCTGGTGTTGTTATCGTTCGATTCAACGTTGCGCTCGAACCTGTCAGTGGGCATGCCGATAGACATGGTGGTCTACAATACTGACAATCTCAGCATAGACCGGGTGCGCCGTATCGAGCAGGATGATCCGTATTTCCGGTCCATATCCCAGAAATGGTCGGAAGCACTGCGCGCAGCAGTCGAGAAAATCGAGGAGTTCGATATTTAGCCATGATCGATCTTGAGGCTGAATACAACAACCGGGCCCGCGTACCGGATCATGAGCAGGTTGTAGCCGGCTGGACAAGCGATGCAGCGAGCTATCGCGAGGCTGCCGCGTGTGATCTCGACATTGCCTATGGCGATGATGAACGGCAAAAATTCGACTTTTTCCCCGCCAATGGCCGCGATGATGCGCCGATTGTGGTGTTCGTCCACGGTGGTTACTGGCAGGCACTTGATCGTGTGTCTTTCTCGCATGTTGCATCCGGCGTATCCGTACATGGTCTGGACATGGCGATCCCGTCTTACCGGCTCGCACCACAAGTCAGTGTCCAGCACATCATTGATGACATGCGCAGCTTCTGCCTGAGCCTGTGGAAACTTCATGGCCGCAAGCTTGTCGTGACCGGCCATTCTGCCGGCGGGCATCTGGCAGCAGCCATGTTTGCGACCGACTGGACAGCCCATGGCGGCCCTGATCGGCTGGTTGTCGCCGGTCTGGGCATCAGCGGCCTGTACGATTTGCGCCCGCTGATGCCGATCAGCATCAATCAGCGTATTGGCATCGATGACAAAATTTCCATGCAGTGCAGCCCCTTGCTGTGGCCGGTGCCAAAGCATGGCAGATTTGAAGCATGGGTGGGTGGAGCGGAATCACGCGAATACCATCGCCAGAGCGAAACCCTGGCAGCATGCTGGAGCGGCGCCGGCCTGGCGGCCGACTGGTGTGCGGTGGGCGATGACAATCATTTCACAATTGTTGGACATCTTGCAGACGGGGCGAGCGACATGACGCGCGCGCTGGTCAGCATGTGCGAAACTGAATGAGCGACGATTTGAAGACGGTTGAAACGCCATCCGGCAAAGGCGCGGCAGACGAAAACTTTCCGGTCGGATCATTCCTGCTGCCCAAACGTCTTCGCCCGCATGTTATGACATATTACGCCTTCGCCAGGGCCATTGATGACATTGCGGATGATCCTGACACGCTGCCGCAGGACAAGATTGCCGGTCTCAACGCGATGGATGACGCCCTGCTCGGGCGCAATCGCGAACCGGATGAAACCCTCGTCAAGGCAACGGCGCTGCGCGCCAGCATGCTGGAAACCAATGTCGACCTGGCTCATGCCAGCGACCTGGTGTCCGCGTTCAGGCAGGATGCCGTGCAGAACCGCTACAACACATGGGATGACCTGATCGATTACTGCATGCGTTCAGCATCGCCGGTCGGACGGTACCTGCTGGAATTGCATGGCGAGGACAAGGCCCATTTCGAATACTCCGACGCCTTGTGCAATGCGCTTCAGGTCATCAACCATTTGCAGGACTGCGCAGACGATTTACGGGACCTGGACCGATGCTACCTGCCGCTGGATTGGTGCAAGGCAGCGGGAGCAAATGTCGAGATGTTGCGTGAAAAGGCATCGCCACCTGCACTGTGGACAGTTCAGATGAAATGCCTCGAGGGCACCGAAGCCCTGCTTCGCGTAGCCGACAGGTTGCCCGGAAAGCTGACGAGCAAATCACTGGCAATGGAGTCCGGCGTTATTATTTCCATTGCATGGAAACTGGTCGACAAACTGAAGCGGCAGGACCCTGTTGCCAACAGGGTTGAACTTTCTAAACCGCAATTCATGCTTTATGGTCTCAAAGGTGCCATAAAGGGGCTGTTGTAAGAGGGACGGCACGGTGATGCATGGGGTCTGGTCCGGCGTACAGAGGCGCTACCAAGGCAGAGGTTGGCTCGAATGCAATATTGCTATAAAGAGCGGGGTCTCATGATGTGGCTTTGCCCCAGTGCCTGTCGCAAATTTGCGTCTGGACGACCTATTGACCGAATTGGTGCCGACCCGCCTTGCCGATTGAAGAACAACGTACAACGACAAAAGAGCTGACATGCCAATATCGACACCATTACTAGACACAATAGCCTTTCCAGCCGATCTCCGAAAACTCAAACCGGAAGATCTGCTGCAGGTGGCCAGCGAATTGCGCGCCGAAACTATTGACGCAGCGGCAGAATCTGGCGGGCACTTCGGAGCAGGTCTCGGTGTGGTCGAACTGACTGTTGCGCTGCACTATGTCTACAACACCCCGGCCGACCGGCTGATCTGGGACGTGAGCCATCAGGCCTATCCGCACAAGATCCTGACAGGCCGCCGTGATCGCATCCGCCAGATCCGGCAATCAGATGGTCTTTATGGTTTCACCAAGCGCACCGAAAGCGAGTACGATCCGTTCGGTGCGGCTCACTCTTCAACGTCCATTTCGGCTGGACTTGGCATGGCCGTTGCCCGGGACCTGATGGGCAAGAGCAACCATGTCATTTCCGTTATCGGAGACGGTTCGATGAGTGCCGGCATGGCCTACGAAGCCATGAACAATGCGGGTGCCCTGGACAGCCGCATGCTTGTGGTTCTGAATGACAATGGCATGTCGATCGCTCCAGGCGTTGGCGCGTTGACAAATTATCTGTCCTGGCTTGTATCCACGCATCCGTTCCTTTCATTGCGCGAGATCGCGCTGCAACTGTCCAAGAAATTTCCGAAGACGCTGCGCAAAGCCGCAGAACGTGTCGACGAATACGCTCGCGGCATGGTCATGGGCGGCACCTTGTTTGAAGAGCTGGGCTTTTATTATGTTGGTCCTGT
>CAYRLR010000460.1:0-3094 GCA_964424975.1 uncultured Anderseniella sp. | reverse complement strand
GGACACTACGTTCGTTCCGCCCGAAAAGCGCTCGGTTGGCCTGATGTTTCAGGACTATGCCCTGTTTCCGCATCTGACCGTGCTGGGCAATGTGACGTTCGGGTTGAAGGGTGTGGACAAGGAAAGTGCTATCAACGCGGCGCGATCTGCCTTGTTGCGGGTCGGGCTGGCCCACCTCGAAAAGTCCTATCCGCATGAGTTGTCAGGTGGTGAACAACAGCGCGTGGCTCTGGCTCGCGCAATCGTGCCGCGGCCGGCCGTTCTGCTGATGGATGAGCCGTTTTCCGGGCTGGATCAGCGTCTCAGGGAACACGTACGGCATGAAACCCTGGCGATTCTGAAAGAGACCCGGTCCAGTTCCATACTGGTGACCCATGACCCTGAAGAGGCCATGGGCATGGCAGACCGCATTGTGCTGATGCGGGCAGGACGGGTTGTGCAGATTGGCACACCTGACGAATTGTATCGCCATCCGGCGGATGCCGAGGCGGCGCGCTTCTTCTCGGATGTGAACGAATTGCGGGTGCGCATAGTGGATGGCGCCGCGGACACGCCGCTCGGCCGCTTCGCGACCGAGGTGGGCGAAGAGGGCGGTCCGGCGCTGGTGATCATACGCCCGCAGGCATTTGTGCGCACCGATGACGAGTGTGAAGGGTCGGTAGCTGCCCAGGTGACGGATCAGCGGTTTCTGGGCGACAAGGTTGAGCTGTCGCTGCTGTTTGAAGGCCTGAACGAGGTGGTGTTTGCCAGGGTGGCTACTACCGGGTGCCCGAAGCTGGGCGAGACGGCAAATTTCCGCCTTGATCCCGATCATGTACTTGTGTTTGACAATCTTGGTGACTGACACCACTTCACTATTAACCGCGCTGTTTAACCGCTCCGTGTTTGATGCCGTTATCTCGTGTTGCGGCCCATAGGGCTTTCTGCAATAGTGCGCGCAAATTACGAGAGGTCCGGCTGGGACCTTTATGTTAGGGAGAATTTATATGTCTATCGGACCATGGCAAATTATCATTATCGTTCTGCTTTTGGTCGTCCTGTTCGGCCGCGGCAAGATTTCCGAGCTGATGGGTGACGTTGCCAAAGGCATCAAGAGCTTCAAAAAGGGTATCGCCGAGGAAGTTGATGATGCCAACGACACCGCCGCTGATACTGCCAAGACCATTGAGCTGGAAGCAGAAGAGATGACCGAAAAGGTCAAGGATAAAGCCAAAAGCTGAACAGCACGGTTATGCTATCGGGCCGCTGGATGGTGGCCTGTGTATATTCACTAGCCTTGGCAGCGTTACCTCTCAGCGTTCGGGAACCCAGTTCACATGTTCGATTTCGGCATAGGCAGTACGGAGCTGATGGTCATCGCGGTCGTCGCGCTGATTGTCATCGGTCCACGCGACCTGCCAAAGGTGCTGCGCACAGTTGGGCAAGTGATGACCAAGGTGCGCGCCATGGCGCGGGAGTTTCAGGGGCATATCGAGGATGCTGCGAAAGACAGCGGTCTTGATGACCTGAAAAAGGATATCTCCAAGGCAACCAATTTTGACATGAACGAGACCTTGAGCGATATCACTCGAGAGCCCGGCAAAGTGTCAACGCCGGCGTCAAAGGAAGCCCCGAAGACAACACCTGAGCCGGCTGGCAAAGCTGCAGAGAAAACCGCTGAGGCCACAAAATCAACGGCTCCCAAGAAGGCTGCAACGGCAAAGAAGGCTACAACAGCGAAGAAAGCCGCGTCCGCGAAATCAGCGCCCGCTAAGGATAAAACCGCATGAGCGCGACTGACGACGACATCGAGGCTTCCAGCGCGCCGCTGATCGAGCATCTGGCTGAACTGCGAACCCGGCTGATCCGGTCGGTGATCGGTTTCGCCATCATGTTTGTGATCTGCTTCTATTTTGCCGACAAGATTTTTGATTTTCTGTTGATCCCGTATCAATGGGCTGTGGGGGAAAACCAGGAACTGAGGCTGATTTTCACCGCGCCGCAGGAGTTTTTCTTCACCCAGTTGAAGATCGGCATGTTCGGTGGCCTGTTCCTGGCGTTTCCGCTGATTGCCGTCCAGATTTACCTGTTTGTGGCGCCGGGCCTGTACAAGAACGAGCGCAATGCGTTCAAGCCATATCTGTATGCAACCCCGGTATTGTTCGTGGCCGGCGCATCGCTGGTGTTCTTCATGGTCATGCCGATTGCGATGCGGTTCTTCATCAGTTTCCAGCAGTCGGGCGCGGACGGGCGAGCTGTCATTGAGCTGCTGCCCAAGGTGTCGGAATATCTCAGCCTGACAATGACCCTGATTCTGGCATTTGGCGTCTGCTTCCAGATGCCGGTTATCCTGACTCTGCTCGGACGCGTCGGTATCATTTCCTCGCAAGGGTTGAGGGAAAAACGCAAGTACGCGGTGGTCGGGGTGTTTGCGCTCGCAGCTGTGCTGACCCCGCCAGACCCGTTTTCGCAACTTGGTCTCGGCATCCCGCTACTGCTGCTCTATGAAGCGTCAATCTGGACAGTTCGACTGGTCGAGAAAAAACGCGCAGCAGCCGAAGCAGCACGTGAAGCGGAAGATGCAGACGCAGACGATTCCTAGTCGTTTCGAAGGCCTGTTTTGCCATGTTTAATGGTGTGAGGGCTAAAGGTCACAATTCGAATTGTCTTCAGAGGTTTGCTGAGAATTTTGACGTCACCAGCGAACACGCTGTCCAGGCAACCTCGTTGGGTTGACCTGCATCAATGCATCAGCGGTCGGTTTGCCGGATACTTGTCTCCACTGACGGTATCGCCTGCACGTTTTGTGCGCGTAACATGGAGAGCAAGACATGACTGCCAAGACATATGCAAAAACCGTGATTGCGGTTTGTTCATTGCTGATTCTCAGTGGACCAGCGCTCGCCGATGATGACAACAGTTCATCTGGATGGTGGGGCAGTTGGGGCATGCACCGGATGATGGGCAGGGGCGGTCACGGCGGTGGCGGTGATGGTTGCATGATGGGGTACGGGTCGGGTTCGCGGCTTGACCGTATCGATGGCCGTCTGGCGTTTCTCAAGACCGAGTTGAAGATCACTGACGCCCAGACCGAGGCGTGGACGAGCCTTGCCCA
>CAYRLR010000459.1:0-3096 GCA_964424975.1 uncultured Anderseniella sp. | reverse complement strand
CCAGCAACTGCATCGAGCGCAGCTTGTCGCGCGAGCGCCCGATGGCAACGGATTCATTGAGAGGATAGACCCCCATCATCTCGAACTGCCGCAACACTGCCATCCCGTAAAACGTCACCGAGGCGCCAATGCGCGGGATGACGGCGTCATAGCCGCGAAGCTCCTCGCCATTATAGTACATCTGCGGACGACGCGACGCGATGTTCATGTAACACCGCAAGGTGTTGACGATATCCAGGCTGTGGCCACGGGCTTCGGCCGCTTCCTTGAGCCGCTGGTGCGAATACAGGTCAGGATTGCGAGCCATCATTACAATTTTCATAGGTCGTCTCCTGTTGTGGCGCTCAAGTGCACCTGCGATCGATTGCGGATTGGTTGTTCGGCTTCGATTGAACCCATGTTGGCCTCGCGCCCTGCCGGGACCGAGACCAGGGGCCGGCCCGCAAGGTAGGACTTGTCCGGCGCGACCAGGATCCTGTGGCGGCCTATGGCGGTGCGGCCAAGTATCAGGTCGTGCTTCATCTTTTCGCGGTCGGTCAACGACAGTTCAATCTGCCATTTGCGGCGCCCGATCACGATCTGGGTCCTGATCACATAACGCTCTTCCGCGACCCCCCCGGTGTTCTTGATCAAGCGCCGGTCCAGCACCTTTGCCCGGTGACGGATGCCGCGGCGTTCGCCCAGATGCGGCACGTGGAACGAGATCCAGTCCTCACCATCTTGCTGCTCGATCTTCAGGTCCAGCGCATGCAGGGCCGAGGTGCGCGCACCGGTATCAATCTTGCCCCTGATTTCGACGATGCCCAGTTCCGGCAACGCGACTTTCTCGCGCCATCCGATAATGTGCCTGCCGGATACAAGCTTGGTCTTGGCAGTCTGACTGGCTTTCCTCACGACACGACATCCTCATTGGCTCGGCGGTAATTGACAAATGTGTTGGCGCTCATCACGACAAAGAAGCCATCCATGTCGATCAGCACGAAACCCCGCTCCAGCATGGCGCGGGTCAGATCGCGAATGTCGTCTTCATAAAGCCGCTTCCTGCGCGCCAGTTTCCGCAACAGCTTGGTTGAAATTCGAAAACGTCCGTTGGGCTTGCCGCCAAACTGCTGTGAATGAAGGCGGGCAAGCTGTTCGGAGACAGCAGCGATACTGGTTGTTTCTGATTGCATGCGTCCTGATAGAACGCCAATGTTTATTTGTCTATAGCAATTATTTTTTATCTTAATAAGATTTTCCACGCCCGAAAAGGTCAATAAACCACGCGAGGCATTGTGCGGAAGTCCTGGTTTCGGGGACCCGGTCGCATCCCGGGTACCGGGGCCTGGTTATTTTTTCCTGCCCAGCCTGCGGGCATTGCTGCCGGTGCGTTTTGCGTACGGCTTCAGCGCCGACCGTGCGACCTGGATGCTGTTTGCCCTGCGATTGATGGCCTTCAAAGCCAACAGGGATGCTTCTGCTGCTGCCAGCGGCTTTTCCCAGACCATTGTTAACGCTTCGGACGGTTTCATCGCACCTGCGCCCATCTCTGCACAGCGCGCGGCTATCACGGATGCGGCCTGCACAGCCACCTTGTGCTGCTCAGCCGCAAGCTGGAACATCGACATCTGGTAACGGTAAAACCAAAGCATTGACGAGCCTCGCTGATGAACTCTGCACGACATTTACAGGCGTTGCGTGACTTGCCTGTGTACCTTTCAACCGGTGCCGGACCAGCAGTGTTGCCGGTGGCCCGGCGCGGCAACCAAAATGGCCCGGCACACACAGACATGTCCCGGGCCACCGGTTATCCCTGACCGGGCTTTTTCTATTCTGTAGCCGGTGCCGGGTCAGGTAGTTTTACATCCACATTGACGGTCTTCGACCCGCCGGAAAGACCTCCGTACTGAAACAGGTAGAGCCCGCCCGCGGCTACCGCTATCAGGACCACGATGGCCACGAACCAGCCTGAGCCGCCCGAACCGGTAGTCACCACTGTTGTTTCTTTCTTGTCAGTCATAGGTCTGGATCTCCTGTTGTTGTATTATGCAAGAAGTTCCCGACTCCGGACCTGAGGTGTCCGGAGTCGGGAACTCATCAGGTCCTGCGCATGAAGGCGGGCACCAGTTGGTGGATGCTGATGTTCTCGTCCCGGTGCCTGCCACCCAACTCTGCCGCAAACCAGGCAGCAGCTGCCCCCAACGCGGCAGATGCCGCGGTCGAGAACGCAAGAATGACCGATCCGTTGCGCGCATAGCGAGCCACGGTTTCCGGCAC
Organism: uncultured Anderseniella sp.; assembly: GCA_964424975.1. Classification (GTDB taxonomy): domain Bacteria; phylum Pseudomonadota; class Alphaproteobacteria; order Rhizobiales; family Aestuariivirgaceae; genus Anderseniella. The sequence goes on along the minus strand of CAYRLR010000459.1, from coordinate 840 downwards.
TTCGGCTGCTGCCGCAGTGACTGCAGCCGTGGCGCCGACACTGGCAGAAAGGCTCAGCAATGACATTGCCAGCAAGGCAACGACCGTGCTGACCGCCCAAACGGTCAGGCCGTGCACGCCGTCCCTGAACTCACGCTCGCTTGCGTCTGCTACGGCAAGCGGCATCCGCATGCGCCCGGCCAGATAGCCTCCGGCGGTGGAAGCCGACAGCGCTGTAACAGCCAGCCACAGGCCGGCTACGGTTACCCCCCAGGAAGCAGTGGTTTCATTCACCATGGTGTCGCCCGCGCCAAGCCCGGCGGCGGCGCCGAATTGCGTCAGGACAAGCGAACTTGCGACCGCTACCGCGGTGCCGGACCACACCGGCGCCCAGTCAAAATAGGACGAGCGATCCGGATTTGCGTGGTTAATTACTTCAGCCATGATTGTTACCTCAGGCCAAGAGCCGAGAGGATAAACAGAACCACGACGACGAGGCCCACCAGATAGATTATGCTGTTCATTGAATTGTCCCTTCCGTGTTCACTAAGTTACCAACGGGTAACGGTCGACGGGCAATTCGGTTCCGCCCCGGCGCAACAATTTGTGTGCGGACAGCGAACCTGGGACAGGCGCCTGAAAAAGTTGAAGCCCGGCTTGGCATTTCTCCAAACCGGGCTCCACCAGAGTTGTTTCATCCAAACGGATGATGCTTCAGCAGCAATTATTTCATGGTTACGCGTTCGTAGGCAGGCGCGTTTTCGAGCGTTGCCTTGGACGCATTGACGACCAGGAACCAGTCATCGCTGTCATCGGATTCACGCACCTTGCGCAGCGATCCCATGTCAACGGCAACGTCCT
>CAYRLR010000458.1:0-3098 GCA_964424975.1 uncultured Anderseniella sp. | reverse complement strand
CCCCCACCGCTGCCGGCGGGATCTGGCGCTGTTCACCGGCACGCAGGGTGGCATCTCCAATGAAGGCTTGCGGGAAGACTTCCACCTTGCCATCGCTTTCCACGTACAGCACCTGCAACTCACAATCCTTGTTGGTGGAGATGCTGAAACTCAACTTGTCGCCGACCTTCACATAGCTTGAGGCAACCTTGATCGCCAGCTTTACACGATCATCAGCATAGCTTTGAGTAGCTGCAATGGTCTCAACCCGAGGTTCGCCATATGTTTTTGCCGGAGCCGGTTGCGCGACAGTTGTGGGCTTGGCTTCGGCTGATGGTGGCGCGGTGTACTGCAACGGATGCAATCCGGTCAAAGACCCGATCATCCCGGCATACTCCCGTTCGACTTCATGCCGCGGTATGTCTACGCCGGCTTTCAGACGCGTTATCCAGTCCAGCGCGATTGCCAATGTATGCCCCCGCAACCGCTTGGCGACATCTTCGAATTGTTGTGTCGTGAGGTCGAATTCGGCAGCAACCGCGTCCAGGTCCATGTTCTGCTCGTACAGGTCGGCATAGTAGGTAATCACCTCGGTGCCGGCTGCTTTTCCCGGCACCGCCAATGAGCGCAGGGTTCCGTTAGCCGCCTTTTCTGCAGCGCCGATCCGGTCCAGTGCGGCTACAAACTGGCTCAGGTCTTTCTGGTAAACCTTGTCCAGCTGTTCCTGCGGCAGATACATTTTCAGCAACACGTCACGCTGGTCGAGACTGAACAGGGTGGAGGTCTCGATATGCGCGCGGATTTCGTCCCGCTTCGGTATGATGCCACTGGCATGACAGTCGAAGCACGAACGGCCGTTGGTTACTTCGATGCCCTTGCCGATGGGCCGGCTGCGGAACGAGACAATTGCTGTTGGTCCGACGTTCAGCCGGTCCCCCTTGCTGGTCGACAGATAATATCCCTGCATCCCGTTGGGCAGGGAGAATATCATCTCGCCGCCGTCATGCTCGAACGGATGCAGTCCGGCTGGAAGCTGACCGATATTTTCGGGGCCATGGGGGAACCGCTTCAGGTCCTGCCGGTCGACATCGCCTGCAAAGTCATAGGACACCCAGTAGTATCCGCCTTGACCCAGGTCGTGCCTCTCCAGCATCCGGTTGTGATCGGATACGCCTGATGCGCCTTGGCCAAAGCCAGCGCGCACAGCATCGAGATTGCGGATATTGGCTGCTGTATCAACCCGCAGAACGTCCTTTTCAAGCGTATGAATATTCGCCGGCAGCTTGAGGAAATCATTATACAGCGGCGGTTTGGATGCGTTGCTCATGAACCAGTCTGTCCGCACCACCGGCAACACGGTCCCGGTGCCGCGCACCAGGGTTTCAAGTGAAGGACTTCCCCGTTCACTTATCCCGTAGAAATAGTGGCCGATCATCCGGTCCCAGTCTGCGGCAGACCATCTGAGATCGCGCAAATCAACTCTTACAAGTGTATTCCTGGTGTTTGCTACAGGCTTGGGAATGACCAGTGTTGGCCCATATGACAACGAGTTCAGCAGCTTGCGGAAGCCCGCCTGATAGTATCTCATTCTGCGGGCGAACGCAGCCTCGGTCTCACAACCCATGACGCCATTATACTGGCTGCGATAGGAGAAATACCGGACGTATTGCCGGTCAAGCTGATGCATGGTGGCAATGTCCCTGACGGCGGCTTCAACTTCCGACAGGTAGGACACAATCGGACGCTGGCGGCTCGGGGTGGCTGGAGGGGTTGCCGCCGCTGTGTCCGCGGCTGACAGTGAGGCAACCCAGGACGCCAGTTGTGCCGTTTCCGATGCCGTGGGGCGTTTGCCGAGCGGCATCCGGCCGCTGGAGATACTTGTGAGCAGGCGCGAATTGCCGGGGTCTCCGGGGCTCACAAATGCAGGATTGGCGGCAATTGATGCCATGTCGCCCGCCGGAAAGCTGCCCTGGGCACTTTCGCCTGGACCATGACATGACCGGCAATACTTGCCGACATAGTCGTCGGCAGCCGCAGTCAGGTCTGCTGCACCGGATATTGTCGGGGCAGCGCTTACGGAGCAAGTAGCCATGGTTATTTGCGGCTTGGGCCTGATTTCCTTGTTGGCCAGAAATGCATAGATGGCCAGACGGTCCTGGGCTGTCAGCTTGGCTGTGCCCTGGGTGATCAGCTTCATGGAGTTCGCCGCAATCGGAGATCCGTTGAGCTTGTTGCCTTTGACCAGCACGCCATCGACAAAGGCTGCCGCGGAGGGCAGGGCGTTCATCCTTGCCTGGTCAATGGCAGGTGCGAAATCACCCGTCAGACCTTTTTCGCCGGCATAGGGTTTTTCTGAATCCAGGCCGAACGTGATGGTGCGGCCGGTGTGGCACTGTGCACACCCGGCTACGTTTTCGACCAGATAACGCCCTCGTTCAAGTTGGCTTTGTTCGGTTGGTTGGAAGGGCCGTGTTGAAAAGTTGGCCCGCTTCCACAGCGAAACGGCAAACTGCTGGTTGAACGGGAACGAGATTTCATGATCGGCCGACCTGGCGTCCGACGGGGGAAGAGTTTCAATGTACGCTTTGATATCGAGCACATCTTCCGGCTTCATTCCGGCATAGGCGGTGTAGGGCATAACAGGATAGAGCCCGCTGCCATCGGGATTCACTCCGATCATCACCGCATTCAGGAAGTCGGCATTGCTCCACCCGCCAATGCCGTTGCCATGAGCTGAAATATTGGGGGCGCGAAAGGTTCCGATGGCGCTGCGCATCTCAAGCCCGCCGGACAGCAGGTCCGGATCAGCAGGCGAGGCGTGGCACGCTGCGCAACCCGCCGCGTTGAACATGTATTCGCCATTGTCTGTGTCTGCCTTGTAGTCGGCAAAGGCGGTGCTTTCAAACTCTGCCGGCGCGGCTGACGCTGGGCCTGTCCAGCAGCAGACCACGAGCAGCAGAGCCAGTATTGATTTGGCGATGAGTGTTGAATTGTTGTCGTGTGTGCAGCCTGAAATCATCTGGTCCCTCAAAGCGCCTGTATTAATTGAGGCAAGGAATTTGCGGCCTGCCTTAACGGAATTCAAACCTTTCGAACTCGACTTTGGAAGGGGGTGTCCC
>CAYRLR010000457.1:0-3104 GCA_964424975.1 uncultured Anderseniella sp. | reverse complement strand
AGGCCCGCTATGACCGCGACCAGCCGCACGAGCAGGGCTGGACGGCAGCGGCTGTCGAAACCTGGGATGCCCGACTGATGTCGGCGGTGCCGCAGGCGGATTTCACTGCCGTGCAATCCGACGCGACCGCAAAGTGCGCCTGGCTTGCGCAGATTGCCCGTTTCGGGTTCGGCACACTGACCGGCGGTCCGGTTGAAGATGGCGCGCTGATGCAGGTGGTCGACCTGTTCGGCTATGTGCGCGAGACGAATTACGGCCGTCACTTCGAGGTCCGCACCGAGGTCAACCCGACAAATCTTGCCTATACGGGCCTTGGCCTTCAGGCCCACACCGACAACCCATACCGTGATCCGGTGCCCACGCTGCAGGTCCTGTACTGCCTGGAAAGCTCGGCCGCAGGCGGCGACAACATGGTCGTTGACGGGTTCCGCGTCGCCGAACGGCTGCGGGCCGAAAATCCCGGGTGGTTCGATGTCCTGACCCGCTATTGCGCGCGGTTTGAATATGCCGGGGAGGCCGGTGTGCGATTGCGATCACGCCGCGCGATGATTGAACTCGCCCCCGACGGCGAACTGGTGGCAGTGCGCTTCAACAATCGCTCGACCGCCGCGATCTCCGATGTCCCGTTTGATGACATGGCAACCTATTACGACGCCTACCGGCGCATGGGTGAGATCATCGACGATCCGGCCATGGAAGTCAGTTTCCGGCTGGAGCCGGGCGAATGTTTCATCGTCGACAACACCCGTGTCCTGCATGCGCGCAAGGGATATTCCGGCACCGGCACACGCTGGCTGCAGGGTTGCTACGCCGACAAGGACGGGCTGCTGTCAACACTGGCCGCCCTTGAGGCCGGGGTCCGGGAGGCTGCACAATGACCGCCCCGGATTTTTCCACCCTGACGCCTGCCAATATCGTTGCCTTTCTTGCCGATATCTTCGAAAGACGCGGCGGCGAGGAGTATCTCGGCGAACCGGTGACCATGGCCGAGCACATGCTGCAGGGCGCGACCATGGCTGAACAGAGCGGCCTGCCCGACATCATCATCGTGGCAGCCCTGCTGCATGATATCGGGCATTTCACCTCGGAATTCGGCACCTTCAGCATGGACGATACCGAAGACCGCCTGCATGAAGAAGCCGGCGCCCGTGTGCTGGAAGCCTTCTTTCCGCGCCTTGTGACCGACTGTGTGCGCTACCACGTCGCCGCCAAGCGCTATCTGTGCGCGACAAGGCCAGAGTATTTCGACCGGCTGTCGCAGGCGTCCGTGCATTCGCTCAACCTGCAGGGCGGGCCGATGAGCGCAGTCGAAATTACCGCGTTCGAGAGCAATCCCAACCTGGCCGAGATCATCCAGGTGCGCCATCTTGATGATGCCGGCAAACACGCGGATATGCAGACGCCGCCGTTCGCCCACTTCGCGCCCTTGGTGCAACGCATTGTCGATCAGCATGCGCTCAGCGCCTGGAGCAACACGGATTCAGATGAAGCCGTGAACCTGCATTGACCTTGAGATGCCGGATGGCCTCGAACGAGCGGCAGGTGCAAACAACCGCCTGAACCACCCAAAAATCGTGTCCCCGCATTGAGGAGTGGCGCTGGCTGGTGTTTACCGGGTGCTGCAAACCGGGTAGAATTGTTCCCGGACAAACCATGTCCACATTGCACCCATCTGGCTGGAGACACTGGTGAAACACATAGGCTTTCTTGTTGGCGCAGTTTTGCTGTTCACAACCGCTGCAGCGGCAGGTGACGACTATCTGGGCAGGCAGTCACTGATCAGTCTGGGTGGAAAACTCTACGACAATCACTGGCTGCAAAGCGGTAGAAGACCACCCCAGGAGGCCTATCCGGGTTATCCTGACGAGATCGAGATATCCGCGTCCGACACCTGGCGGTGCGTGTCGTGTCACGGCTGGGACTATAGCGGGGCCGATGGCCAATTGGGGCAACTTGCATCATCCGAGCTGTTTGTCAGCCTTCGCAAGAGTGCCGGAAAACCGGTCCCCGACATAACCGCAGTGCTGAAATCCGGCAGGCACAAGGACATCACCGGGGCATTGCAACCGGAACAGATCGAGGCGTTGTCCGTGTTCATCAGCGTGGGGCAGCACGATATCAGGGACGTCCTTTCCGATGAAAAGGCAACCGGTTCGCCAGCGCGCGGCAAGGACATATTCGAGGGCGCCTGCGTGTCGTGCCACCAGGCCGATGGCAAGGCCTATATTGAAGGAGAGCCCGGCGACAGACCGGCACTGGGGTGGGTAGCCACGAACCGACCGGCCCAGGCGCTGCACAAGATTAGGAACGGCGTACCCAGCGCCGACATGCTTTCGCTGCGGTTTCTGCCGCAAGCCCGGCTGACCGACCTGCTCACATATCTTCAGACACTAGATACCGAGGTACAGCAGTAGGACCGCGCAGGCGTTCGACACCGCACCACGGGTGTCTGCCTTGAACAAAGGGTGTTTATCAATGCCGAACGACTTCGTCCTCGATCCGGTGTCCGACGCTGATTGGCCCGAAACCATCGCCGACATGCAGCCCGGCTTTGCCGGCGGTCTGAATGTCTATCGCACGATGGCGCATCATCCGGCATTGCTGCGCGCCTGGTCAGACCTGCGCGAACATGTCGTGAATAACAGCACGTTGGGAAAACAACGCTCCGAAATCGTCATCCTGCGCACCGGTCTCCGGCTCGGCTCCGACTACGAGTGGTCGCAGCACGTCATACGCGCCCGCAGTTGCGGCCTTGCCGATGCCCGCATATCGTCCGTGCGCGGCCCGGTCTGCGACATGAGCCCCGACGACGCGATTCTGGCACAAGCGGTCGACGAATTGTTTTCCGATGCAAAGCTGTCGTCCGCGACCGCTACAAAACTGACCACACTTGTGGGCACCGAGGGCGTTCTGGACCTGATGGCGACAGTGGGATTTTATTCCACGCTCGGCTTCATCCTCAACACGGCCAGGACCCCGCTGGATGCAGATATCGCCTCTGAACTCAAGACCGCGCCCCTGAAGGACTAGGACCGCTCACTGCCGGGCCACGGTGCATTTAGCAAACAGCCACCGCAATTCGTGATATGGGAGTTATACCAAAG
>CAYRLR010000456.1:0-3109 GCA_964424975.1 uncultured Anderseniella sp. | reverse complement strand
GCTTGATGTGCCGCTTGGCGGCATCACGGCCTTGCTGGGTGCAAACGGTGCCGGCAAAACAACGACCCTGAAAGCGGTATCCAACCTGTTGCGCGCAGAACGCGGCGACGTGACCAAGGGCAGCATTCACTTCAAGGGTGAGCGGATTGACCAGCTTACGCCCAACGAGATGGTGAAGCGCGGCTGCATCCAGGTGATGGAAGGCCGCCATTGTTTTGAACACCTGACCATTGAAGACAACCTCATGACCGGCGCATTTACCCGGCGCGACGGTCGCGCGGCAATCGCGCGGGATATGGAAATGGTCTATAATTATTTTCCTCGGCTGCGCGAGCGCCGCACCTCCCAGGCCGGTTATACTTCGGGTGGCGAGCAGCAGATGTGCGCCATCGGCCGCGCGCTGATGTCGCGTCCGACAACCATTCTGCTGGACGAACCGTCCATGGGGCTGGCACCGCAACTGGTCGAGGAAATCTTCGAGATCGTCAAGAAACTCAACGAAAACGAAGGCGTGTCCTTCCTGCTGGCCGAGCAGAACACCAACATTGCCCTGCGCTATGCGAAGTATGGCTACATTCTGGAAAACGGCCGCGTGGTGCTGGACGGCGAGGCATCAGCTTTGCGCGACAATGAGGATGTGAAAGAATTCTACCTCGGTGTGTCCGGCGAAAATCGCCGGTCGTTCAAGAACGTGAAAGCCTACAAGAGACGCAAGCGCTGGTTGGCCTGAGGCCCGGTGCGAATGACTGGACCGATCGGGACAGGTTGCAACAGGGGTTATGAAATTGTTTTTCGATGAGCTTGAAACCCGTGATGGCGAGCAGCGCGAGACCCAGCTGTTCAAGGATCTGCCTGCGCAGATCGAACATGCGATCTCGGCGCCGGGCTGGAAGCGTTTTCTGGCCGACGTGACCCCGGCGCAGGTAACGTCCAGAACGGCATTGGCAGAGTTGCCGGTGCTGCGCAAAACCGAGTTGAAGGACCTGCAGGCAGACGAACCGCCATTTGGTGGATTCACGCCCGGCGGTCCGGAAACCTGGGGACGGGTGTTCATGTCACCCGGTCCGATTTTCGAACCAATGGGATTGGCTGCTGATCCGTGGCGCGGCGCGCGCGCCCTGTTCGCTGCCGGTTTCAGATCGGGCGATCTGGTGCACAACTGCTTTGCCTACCATTTGACGCCGGGTGGGTTCATTCTTGACGAAGGCGCGCGGGCGCTGGGCTGTGCCGTCATTCCCGCCGGCATCGGCAACACCGAATTGCAGATCGACTCGATCGAGGCACTGAAACCTGCCGGTTTCACCGGCACGCCGGACTTTCTGAAGATATTGCAGGACAAGGCTGCCGAGGCCGGTCGCGATGTGTCCTCGATCAAACGGGCGCTGGTTTCGGGCGGTGCGTTGTTTCCAAGCCTGCGCCAGGAATATGCCGGCCGGGGGGTCGCCGTGCTGCAGTGTTATGCAACGGCGGATGTCGGTGTCATTGCCTATGAGAGCGACGCACTGGAAGGCATGATTGTCGATGAAGGCGTGATCGTCGAGATTGTGCGTCCAGGCACCAATGATCCGGTTGCGGAAGGCGAAGTTGGCGAAGTGGTTGTCACCAATTTCAATCGAACCTATCCGATGATCCGGTTCGGGACCGGCGACCTGTCTGCGATACTGCCAGGCGCCAGCCCGTGCGGACGCACCAACCAGCGCATCAAGGGCTGGATGGGCCGGGCGGACCAGACCACCAAGGTCAAGGGCATGTTCGTGCATCCCTCGCAGGTCGCAGACATCGGCAAGGCGCATCCCGAACTGGGCAAGCTGCGACTTGTCGTCGGGCGCAGCAACGAACAGGACAGCGTGGTGTTGCAGGCAGAATGCAATCAACCGGCAGACGGCCTGTCGCAGGCGGTTGCACAGACCCTGCAGAAAATCTGCAAGATACGCGGGCAGGTCGAACTGGTCGCAGTTGGCAGTCTTGCCAATGATGGTAAGGTGATTTCTGATGATCGGCCTGCTGCCACCTGATCTGGTTTCAGGTAAAAGCCGTAGGCTTAATGCTACACCCAGAACACCAGGAAGACCATGCCGGACAAATCCAGAAATCGCGCTTTTGCACTGCCTGACGACCATCCGCCGGTCACAGGCGGCAGGATTGGCGTTCTGATCATGAACCTGGGAACGCCGGAGGCCACCAGCTACTGGCCGATGCGGCGCTATCTGAAGGAGTTCCTGTCAGACCCGCGGGTGATCGAAACAAATCGGGCGCTGTGGTGGGTTATCCTGAACGGCATCGTGTTGACCTTTCGACCCACCAAATCCGGGCATGCCTATGAGCAGATCTGGAACAAGGATCGCAACGAATCTCCGTTGAAGACAATCACCCGGTCCCAGTCGGAACAATTGGCAGAGCTGTTCTCAGGCAACGCGGATATCGTGGTTGACTGGGCCATGCGCTATGGCATGCCGCCGGTGAAAGAGCGTATTGAACACCTGAGAAGCCTCGGGTGTGACAGGATTCTGCTGTTTCCTCTCTACCCGCAATATTCCGCGACCACGACTGCGACAGCGCTGGACAAGGCATATGATGCGTTGAAACAGATGCGGTGGCAGCCGGCCATCCGCACAGTGCCGCCGTATCACGATGATCCTGCCTATATTGACGCGCTTGCAACCAGCCTGCAGGCGCATCTGAAGTCCCTCGACTACAAGCCGGACGTGATTGTGGCGTCGTTTCACGGGCTGCCAAAAACATACCTGATGCGCGGCGACCCCTATCACTGCCATTGTCACAAGACGGCGCGCCTGCTGCGCGAGCGAATGGGGATGAAGGACGCCGAACTTATCATCACCTTCCAGTCAAGATTTGGCCCTGAAGAATGGCTGCAGCCCTATACTGACAAGACAGTCGAAAAACTGGCCGGTGATGGCGTCAAGAGCATTGTGGTCATCACGCCGGGATTTTCTTCCGACTGTGTTGAAACACTTGAGGAAATTGCCATCGGTGTGAAGGAGACATTCATCGAGCATGGCGGCGAGAATTTCTCGGTGGCGCCCTGTCTCAATGCCAGCACGGAATCGATTTCCATGCTCAAGCAATTGATTGATCGCGAGCTTTCCGG
>CAYRLR010000455.1:0-3115 GCA_964424975.1 uncultured Anderseniella sp. | reverse complement strand
GTTCGGCTATCACGATCTTCCCTCCGGCCTGCAGTACAGCGGCAGCGGCTTGAACGGACTCTTTGCCCAGCGCGCCAACATCGTGCGGCCCTCGTTCCTGCGGATGGTGCGCGATGTGTTGCGCGACGTGCTTGCCAAGGGCAATCACGGCAAGGCTGCCGGACAGATCGCACAGGCCCGGCAGGTCGCGCTGACGACCGACAAGGAGGTGGCAGATTTTGTCACCATGCTCATCGCAATGATCGATGACCCGGCAACCGGCAACGCGGTGCGAACCGGCCAGGTAAGGTTCACAGTCGCCGGCAATACGTCGGCTGGTGCGCGCCCAACCGGCCACACCGCGCAGCCCGCAGTCGCCCCGGCAACCCGGTCCCCTGAAGCCGGGACCGGGACGCTCGACGGCATTGTCACCGAAGCCCGCATCAACAAGCTGGCGGGCCCCGGCACTATACTGCTTTCTCCCGACGCCGTGATTACACCGCTTGCCCGCGACCGGGCCCGCAGTCTCGGCCTTAAGCTCGAAAGGAAACGCTGATGTTGTGTGCAACTGTTGCAGGGCGCATCTGGTCTAGCAAACGACTGGATGACGTTCCCAGCGGTACAATTCTGGAGGTCGTCGTGGACGGTTCCACTTCGCGCCTGCTTGTCTTCGACCCGCTTGGTTGCGGTGAAGGCGAACGAGTCATGGTTGCAACAGGCTCTGTTGCCGCCGCCTGGTTCCAGGGTAAGTCCCCGCCGATCGATGCACTGGTTATAGGCATCATCGACGACGCGTCATAACCCGCTGGAAAGTCTGCAAAACGGATCTGTTAGGAGGATCACATGTCGAACAATGCTATAGGAATGATTGAAACCAAGGGCTACGTGGCAGCACTGGCTGCCGCTGATGCAATGGTCAAGGCCGCCAACGTGACCATCGTCGGTCGCGAAGAAGTTGGAGACGGGCTGGTCGCGGTCATCATCAATGGTGACGTGGGAGCTGTGAAAGCAGCTACCGAAGCAGGCTCGGAAGTGGCTGGTCAGGTTGGCCAACTGGTGTCTGTGCATGTCATTCCACGGCCGCATACAGATGTAGCCAAGTACTTCTCAACGCCATCAGGCAAATAAGCTGTTCAGCAACGGAGGTCTGCCGTGACTGAGCAACCCAAGCCACCGGCTGCAGGGCCGGGCCGGGCAGCCGCGCGTGGCGAACTGCGAGTATATCTGACGGTCCAGGACCTTCAGCCGCAGTTCGCTGCCTATATGGGAACACCGACCAGGGCGCGAGGCTATCCGCCACTGGCCGGCCAGCATGCCCTGATCATGGAGGTCGCACCCGGCCTGATGATTGAGCGTGTCATTGATATCGCCCTGAAGGCAGACCCCGACCTGGAGCCGGGCATCCTGTTTGTTGAACGCCAGTTCGGCATTCTGGAACTGCATGGTGACGATGAAGCCGCGCTTCTTGATGTCGGCAACATCATACTCGAGGGCATCGGCCTTGCCGGAAGTGAGCCATTGCGCCCGCGTATCCTGTACACCGATGTCATCGAGGATGTATCCGACCAGCACGCCGTCATCATCAATCGCAACCGCCAGGCATCCATGATCACGCCCGGAGAAACCTTGCTGATATGCGAGATGGTGCCGGCATTGTATGCCGCCATCGCTGCCAATGAGGCAGAAAGGGTTGCACCGGACCTGACCCTGGTTGATGTGCAGATGATCGGGGCTGCCGGGCGCATCTACCTCTCGGGTCGCACACAGGATGTGCTGGCGGCTCGCGACCGGATCGAGACCACGCTGAATTCGATTGGCGGCCGCGAAAGCTGAGCCGGCAGTCTTTACCCGGCCTGTCAATTTGCCGCCATCAGGTGTCAAGCCCGCACTATTGCCGACAGATAGCGTTGTCATGATAATCGCTGCCAGGGGTCAACATGACAACTCAACCGGAACGTGAGACAGACTTCGCCGCACTAGACCATGACGAGCAACTCCGTCTGCTGGCAGAGTTGAGCCGTGCCGCGGTCACGCAGTATGAATTGCCGGCAGGCTGCGATGTTGACCTGATTAACCTGTCAGAAAACGCCACCTACAAGGTTGAACACCGCGCCAGCGGCCAGCGGTGGGCCTTGCGCGTACACCGCGAAGGCTATCATTCGGACCTGGCAATAAGGTCTGAACTGGCCTGGCAGCGTGACCTGCGCGAAAGGCATGTCATCACGACGCCAGCCGCCCTGCCCGGCCTGGATGGTGATGTCTTGCAGAAAGTATCTCACCCCGCATTGGCGCGCGACCGGAACGTGGTGCTGTTCGAGTGGGAAACGGGCTCCGAGCCTGGGGTCAACGAAGACCTGCGGGCCCCGTTCGAGGTGCTTGGCGAAGTAACCGCACGCATGCACCAGCATGTCAGGACCTGGAACCATCCGGGCTGGTTTGAACGCCTGACCTGGAATGTTGACACCAGCATCGGCGAGCAGCCGCACTGGGGGCGCTGGCGCGATGGCATCGGTATGAATGCCGTCAGGCAGGACCTGTTCGCCAACACCGTTTCCCTGATTGCAGACCGTCTGTCGGCGTTCGGCCAGGGCCCTGACCGGTTTGGCCTGATCCACTGCGACCTGCGGCTGGCAAACCTGCTTGTCGACGGCGCTACCGTGAAAGTTATCGACTTCGACGACTGCGGCTTCTCATGGCTGATGTATGATGCGGCGACGCCGGTCTCGTTCTATGAACACCTGCCGGAAGTGCCCGATCTTATCCGGCACTGGCTCGCCGGGTACCGCCGCATCATTGACCTCCCGCAGGCAGACGAGGATGAAATTCCGACCTTTGTGATGCTGCGCCGGCTGTTGCTGGTTGCCTGGATCGGCAGTCATTCGGAAACCGAACTGGCCCAATCCATGGGCCATGAGTACACCAGTCAGACCGTGGACCTGTGCAGGACATACCTGTCGAAATTCGGCGGATAAAACCGGCTCGCTACAGATGGCTGGCCTGCTGTCATTGCTGTTCAGGCAACCCCTTATGTGAGGTTGAAGCCATTTCCTCCAGTTCATCCTCGGTCATCGTATCGTACATTTCCAGTGAGGCTCCCTTCAGGTCCGAACGCTTGTTCTCACCGCGCTTTGCGGCT
>CAYRLR010000454.1:2646-3122 GCA_964424975.1 uncultured Anderseniella sp. | reverse complement strand
GCACACTTACCTGTCGCCGTCCAATTATGCGACCAAGCAGGAAACCGGCAAGGTGGTGCCGACCTGGGCCTATGTGATTGTCCATGCGCACGGGAAAGCCGGCACACGCCACGATGCCGACTGGCTGCTGGCGCATGTCGGCGAGCTGACCGACCGCAACGAGGCTGAACAAGCAGCGCCCTGGAAAGTGTCCGACGCACCGGATGACTATGTGGCCACCATGCTGCGTGGAATAGTCGGCGTCGAGCTGAGCGTCAGTCAGCTTGAAGGTGTCTGGAAGATGAACCAGCACAGATCAGATGCCGACAAGGCCGGCACCATCGCCAGGCTGCAAGGTTCCGACAAGGAACGTGACCGCCAGCTCGCCCGGGCAATGGCAGAAACCCTTGGATCCGGTGATTAATTATTTGAATCAGCAGGAACCGGAAAACTGTTTCCTATCAATAAGATATATGAATCCACTTAATCCGGCTGAT
>CAYRLR010000454.1:0-2636 GCA_964424975.1 uncultured Anderseniella sp. | reverse complement strand
TGGGTTCGTTCGAACCCGAAAAGTGCTCTGACACTATGGAAACGAGCATCTTTATCCGATCAGATGATTCCATCTGATCGGATGATGCTCTAGCGGCTCTTCCTGATCAATTCCACCATGAAGGCCGTCGACCAGCCGAACATCAAGAAGCCATTGGCCCCGATCAGCGCGGACAGCAACCGCCACTCGGTGGGCATTGTTATGTCACCGAAGCCCAGTGTCGTGAAGCACTGAAGGGCGAAGTAAACCGCCGGCTCAAGCGCAAACACCGCGCCTGCGGCAAGCAACACCAAGGCCCACAACCAGACCTCGATGGTCATGGTAAACAACACCACCAGCATGGCCACGGTGATGAAAGCGGTGCCGGCAAAACGGCGAAACCGCCTGCGCGTCCAGTCCAGAAACGGTTCATGTTTGCGCGTCAACAAGCCAAACATTTCTGCCTGGATGGCGACTGTCATGATAATGACGAGAGAACCAATGACGAGTTGTTTCAGCATGTCCTGCGCTGAGCTCCTATACCGCAAGTTCACCGATTATACGGACCCAGCTTCTGATCCCCTTGTGAAAACATTGCAGATTGTATTTCTCGTTGGGCGAATGCAGCGCATCGTCCGGCAGGCCAAACCCGACCAGCAGGCTTTGCATGCCTAGAATGTCTTCGAACGAACGCACTACGGGGATCGACCCGCCACAGCCCATCATCACCGCGGGTCTGCCCCATTCATCCGCAAGCGCCTTTGCCGCCTTTTTGAGATGGGGATTGTCTTCAACGATTTCGATCGCGGGAGACCCTTCCGCATGACCGCCATAGCGAACCGAACACCCTTCCGGCAGACGGTCTTCAATGAACTTGCGAAACACATCCAGTACGTGCTGCGGATCCTGCTTGCCGACGAGGCGCATGGACACTTTGGCTGTCGCCTCGGACGGTATGACGGTCTTGGAACCGGCAGATGTGTAGCCGCCGAAAATTCCGTTCACTTCAAGTGTCGGCCGCGACCAGATCATCTCGAGCACACTGCGTCCCTTTTCACCGGCCGGCGTTTTCAATCCGACGTCACCCAGGAACTGGCGCTCGTCAAAATTGAGGCCTTGCCATTGAGCTGCTGTCTCGGCCGGCAGTTCGGGTACCCCGTCATAAAACCCGGGGATGGTAATGTGGCCATCGTCATCGCGCATATCGGACAGGATTTTGGTCAGCACGTGGATCGCATTGTAGGCAGCCCCGCCGTAAAAACCCGAATGCAGATCAATACGCGGACCAATGATGGTAACCTCTTCATGAGCCAGGCCACGCAAACGGGTCGAGATGGCAGGCGTATCGGGATCCCACATGTTGGTGTCACACACCAGGGCAACTTCACGTCTCAGTTCTGCGGCATTTGCCTGCAGGAACGGATTGAGACTCGGGCTGCCGCTTTCCTCCTCACCCTCACATAAAACCGTAACAGAGAACGGTAATCCGCCTGTCGTCTTGATCCAGGCGCGACTGGCCTCTATGAAGGTCATCAGTTGGCCCTTGTCGTCATTGGCGCCGCGGGCATATATGCGCTCTATTCCATCTTCGCCCGTAACGCGCTTCGGCTCGAATGGCGGGGTTCTCCATTTGTCGAGCGGTTCGGCAGGCTGGACATCATAGTGACCATAGAACAAGACATGCGGCGTTCCCGCAGGACCATCGTAATGGCCGACGACCATCGGGTGCCCGGTCGTGTCACGAAGACTTGCGTCAAACCCCATGCCTGCCAGTTCATTGACCACCCACTGCCCGGCCTTGCGGCACTCGGCGGTGTATTGCGGATCGGTCGAGATGGAGGGGATTCTCAGAAGCTCAAACCATCTCTCGAGACTGGCTTCGAGCTGATCGTCAACATGGTCAAGAATAGCATTGAGTTGTGTCATCGGGCGGCTTTCCGTTCATGGCAGGTAACTGTTTTGGACGGCTCCGACCCTCTCACAGGCACGGCGAGCATCGCAAGGGGGATTGCATGAGCGATACCGAATTTCAGCTGGCCCGCGACAGCCTTCAGGCTGATTATGGCGAACACCGCCTGCACCGGTTGCAACGCCACGGGTATCAGCGCTGGGTTCATCTGCGCAGCCAGGTCAATCTCTATTACTTCTGGGAAAAGCGCTGGTTCTTCATCGCCATCATGCTGGCTTTCGCATTCCTGCACACAGGGCCTTACGAGGGCCTGACCCGCGAAGGTCAGATCGTGCTGACCATGTCGTTGTTTGCCACCATACTGTTCATCACCGAACCGGTGCCGCTGCCGACAGTGGCGTTGATGATTGTTGTCGGACAGGTCGTGCTGCTGGGACTTGAATCCACGACCGTGGCCAAGAGCCTGATGACCGACTCTGTCCTGTTCATCATGGGGGCCCTGATGCTGGCTGTTGCCGTGGTCAAGCAGAAACTCGACCGGCGCATTGCCTGGGCCATTGTGCGTGTGACCGGCACCAGTACCTTCCGCATCAGTTTCGGCATCACGCTGACCTGCGGCGTGCTGGCCTCGTTCATCGGCGAACACACGGTTGCCGCGATGATGCTGCCGGTCGGCATCACGCTGATATCGCTTACATCTAACGAGCCGAAAAAGGTGAAGAACCTGGCCGCGGTCCTGCTGCTGTCG
>CAYRLR010000453.1:0-3125 GCA_964424975.1 uncultured Anderseniella sp. | reverse complement strand
CGGTGCCGTCCAGGTTGGAGGCATTGGTATTGGCGTCTATACGAATGCCGCCCAGCGATTCTGCCTCAGTCAGTGTGATCGAGGCATCGAGATTGTTGATGATCGGCGCAAATGACTGCGGCGTGATGGTCAGGTCGAGATTTTTCGTCACGCTCTCTGCGTCAGCATCAACCACCGTGTAGCTCAGGGTGCGCACCGCGCCCGACGGCGTGGTGTCGGTGCTGCGATAGCTCAGCGTGCGTAGCAGAACGCCGACCTGCGCATCTGTTACCCCCGCGTCGAAATTGATCACCAGGTCGGTACCCGACTGGCCATTGGAGACAATCGTGCCGATCTGCACAGCGTTCAGCTCAACCGCGTTGCCATTCAGCGTGATGCCGTTGATCTCCAGGATACCGAGAAAATCATCCGACGTCGCACTGGCCAGGCTCACCGTCAGCGAGCCGCCACCGAAGCCGGTGCCGTCCAGGTTGGAGGCATTGGTATTGGCGTCTATACGAATGCCGCCCAGTGCTTGAGACTCGGTTAGTGCAATTGATGCATCAAGATTATTGATTACCGGCGCAAATGACTGCGGCGTGATGGTCAGGTCGAGATTTGCCGTCACGCTCTCTGCGTCAGCATCGACCACCGTGTAGCTCAGGGTGCGCACCGCGCCCGACGGCGTGGTGTCGGTGCTGCGATAGCTCAGCGTGCGTAGCAGAACGCCGACCTGCGCATCTGTTACCCCCGCGTCGAAATTGATCACCAGGTCGGTACCCGACTGGCCATTGGAGACAATCGTGCCGATCTGCACAGCGTTCAGCTCAACCGCGTTGCCATTCAGCGTGATGCCGTTGATCTCCAGGATACCGAGAAAATCATCCGACGTCGCACTGGCCAGGCTCACCGTCAGCGAGCCGCCACCGAAGCCGGTGCCGTCCAGGTTGGAGGCATTGGTATTGGCGTCTATACGAATGCCGCCCAGCGATTCTGCCTCAGTCAGTGTGATCGAGGCATCGAGATTGTTGATGATCGGCGCAAATGACTGCGGCGTGATGGTCAGGTCGAGATTTTTCGTCACGCTCTCTGCGTCAGCATCAACCACCGTGTAGCTCAGGGTGCGCACCGCGCCCGACGGCGTGGTGTCGGTGCTGCGATAGCTCAGCGTGCGTAGCAGAACGCCGACCTGCGCATCTGTTACCCCCGCGTCGAAATTGATCACCAGGTCGGTACCCGACTGGCCATTGGAGACAATCGTGCCGATCTGCACAGCGTTCAGCTCAACCGCGTTGCCATTCAGCGTGATGCCGTTGATCTCCAGGATACCGAGAAAATCATCCGACGTCGCACTGGCCAGGCTCACCGTCAGCGAGCCGCCACCGAAGCCGGTGCCGTCCAGGTTGGAGGCATTGGTATTGGCGTCTATACGAATGCCGCCCAGTGCTTGAGACTCGGTTAGTGCAATTGATGCATCAAGATTGTTGATTACCGGATCAGTCATTTGCCGCCCACCCCATTTTTCAAATGATTATGATTTAAGATAGGTTAATGCTAGCAGTTGATGGCGTTTGACGCTAGGACTGATTTCACTGGACAACGACTTGCCAATGTTAGCGATAAGTTTAAGATCTTTGAGCCCATCTCGCATCGGCATATTGAATTCATGCAGGATTTCGGAAATCAATTCAGACTGGTTCTGAAGGTCCTCTATGGCCTCGGATGGTTGCTCCTTACCGTACTCAAATTCCTTCAGGGCACGCTTTGCTGCTGCAAGCATTACTTCGACTTCAGTCAGAGCCAGCACGCGATACCCCCCGCTCATCCTGAGGCATCATATCGGCACCTTCACAGTGAGGCGCATCCAGAATAATTCTCATCCAGGTTGCCACGTTGTGCGGAACAGGTCTTGCTGTTGCCCCTTGACGGCGTGCGTTCTGTGCGGCCGCTGCCATACCACCGGACGTGCGAGGCCCATTGCTCTTTTGGGCATTGCCCCGGTTGCGTCTGGCGATCTCGGGAAATGTCATGCGTCGATCACCTCTGCCTCCAGTGGCCGAGGTTTCTGAAGCGTGTCCAGGTCGCGCTTGTCTTCCCTGCGTCGGCGCTCCAGTTCCTGGAGCCTGTCTTCATGTCCGGGCAGGGCTCTTGTCCTTGAAGAGTAGGCCTTGCTCATCAGTTCGACTGGTGCCAAGCGGGGTTCGGTCTAGCGCTTGTGTATCCGGATAGCTCCAGGCTGACGCGCTAGCGCACCGGCGAGCGACTTTAGGGAAGACGCAATTCCTCCCGCCCGAGGCGAAAGCAGTGCCGTACTAAGAGCAATACGCATGGCTGCTTGATGCACCAGATTGCAGCACCGAACCAGCCTCTTGATCGGCGTTCGGACTTACCGGAAAAGCGCATGCTGCGGCGTGACCGGGGCTTGGGTAAGCCTGGGCCAACAAAGCCACCTCCTGGCTCGAATTCATCATTGTGTCTCTTGCTGTTCGCGAATGAGCAGCCGAATGGTGTGGAAATACCACGCCTTGTAGACCGCATAGTGGAAGCCGGCGGCACCATCAAGGAAACCGAGCTTGGCCACGTAGGTGAACAGGAAGTAGAACGCCGGGTACCACCAGCTGACGAGGAGGCGGTACTTGAACTGCTGGCGGGAGGTGAAGTGGGACCAGGCCTGCCTGTCTACCTGCAGCCGCATATAGCGTTGCGACTCCCACTGCGCATAGTCGCGATGGCGATCGATGAATCTGGCCAGGCCCTTGTAGTCGCGGTGGTCGATCGGCGCATTGATTTCGCCGACGGCGCCGTCGATGATAGGGTGCTCGTGGATCTCCATGTCGAGACCACTCCAGCCCTTCTCATCGATACGCTCGTACAGTCCTTTGCCAACCCGGAACAAGGCGAGCTTGCGCTGTTCCAGACCGTAGTTGAGTCGCTTACCCAGGAAGTAGTTAATGTAGGTCAGCCAGTAGCCATTGAACCGCTTGTCGCGAACGGCCTCAGACACGGCCTCGCAGAATGCATCGTCGACGAACTCATCGGCATCGAGGAACAGCACCCAGCCTTGCGCCGGCGGGTGGTTGATCAGGAACCAGTTGCGTTTCTTGGGATAAGCGCCGGTCCAACTGAACTGCAGCGCGTGCGCACCG
>CAYRLR010000452.1:0-3140 GCA_964424975.1 uncultured Anderseniella sp. | reverse complement strand
AGGTTACGGCGCCACGCAAAGTGCAGCGTACGGGAATTCCGGCGAGTGGCGTTTGATGTCGCAAGCTGTTGTGACGGCAAACGACCTGTCCCTGACGTTTCAAACCAATGACGGGCCCGTGCATGCGCTGGCGGGAGTCAATCTGAGTGTAGCAAAAGGCGAGTTCGTTTCGTTCATCGGACCGTCAGGCTGCGGCAAGACGACATTCCTGCGGGTGATCGCTGATCTGGAAAAGCCGACCGGCGGCGAAATCAAGGTCAATGGCGTCGACCCGGAAGCAGCGCGCAAGGCGCGGGCCTATGGCTATGTATTCCAGGCAGCGTCGCTGTATCCGTGGCGCACAATCGAACGCAATGTCGCCCTGCCGCTGGAGATCATGGGCTTTTCGGCAGATGAAATGCGACAACGCATTGCCCGCACGCTCGACCTCGTCAATCTTGCCGGTTTTGAGAAAAAGTACCCCTGGCAGTTGTCCGGCGGCATGCAGCAAAGAGCTTCAATTGCGCGCGCACTTGCCTTTGACGCCGACCTCCTGCTGATGGACGAGCCGTTTGGCGCGCTCGACGAGATTGTACGCGACCATCTCAACGAGCAGTTGCTGAAGCTGTGGGACAAGACCAACAAGACCATCTGCTTTGTGACCCACTCGATTCCCGAGGCGGTTTACCTGTCCACCAAGATCGTCGTCATGAGCCCGCGGCCGGGCAGGGTAAGTGATGTCATCGACTCCACATTGCCGAAACATCGACCGCTGGACATTCGTGAAAGCCCCGAGTTTCTGAAAATTGCCCACCGTGTGCGCGAAGGCCTGCGGGCAGGGCACAGTTATGATGAGTGAGACCGTCTGATCATGGCTGCCAACGGCAAAACCATTCCCGTTCTCACCGTCATCTCCGTGATTGTCGTGATCTGGTATGCCTGCGTGGTGTGGATGAATGCGCCGTTTGAATATGACAAGGCAGAGCGGGCGGGTACGCAAATCGGTTTTTCACAGCTGGTCTCCAACACGATGAGCCAGCAGCGGCCGGTCCTGCCGGCGATCCATCAGATCGCGGAGGAGATGTACAATACGATCGTGCTCAAGAACATCACCTCCAAGCGCAGCCTGGTCTATCATGCCTGGATCACCCTGTCGGCGACGCTGCTCGGCTTTGCCATGGGAACCTTGCTGGGGGTTTTGCTGGCGGTCGGTATTGTCCACAATCGCGCGATGGACAAATCCGTCATGCCGTGGGTGATCACCAGCCAGACCATCCCGATCCTGGCCATCGCACCGATGATCATCGTGGTGTTGAATGCCGTAGGCGTGTCGGGCCTGTTGCCCAAGGCGCTGATCTCCACCTACCTGTCGTTCTTCCCGATTGTCGTCGGCATGGTGAAAGGCTTGCGCAGTCCGGATCAGGCGCAACTCGATCTGATGCACACCTACAGCGCATCAACAGCGCAGACCTTCTGGAAACTGCGCTGGCCAGCTTCGATGCCCTACCTGTTCACGTCACTGAAAATCGCCATCGCCATCTCGCTGGTGGGTGCCATTGTCGGAGAACTGCCCACTGGTGCTGTCGCGGGGCTCGGTGCGAGATTGCTGGCCGGTTCCTATTACGGGCAAACCATTCAGATATGGTCTGCCCTGTTCACAGCAGCAATCCTGGCTGCCGTCCTGGTGATGATCGTCGGTTTTGCCCATGCTCGTGTTCTCAAGCGCATGGGACAGAAACCGGAAGGAGCCGCAACATGATATGGCTTCTGGTCATCGCGGTCGCGTTCTGGCTGGGGACCTGGGTGCTGAACGAATGGCTGTCGCGCCAGGACTTCGGAAACCAGGTGCTGCAAAAGTGCGTCAACCTGGTGATCCCGTTGCTGTTTGGCATAGCGCTTCTGGTCTTGTGGGAAGGCTTTACCAGGGGCCTCGACGTGCCAAGGGTGCTGTTGCCGCCACCATCAATGATCTGGGAGCGTATCATGAATTCGCTGCCGATCCTGTGGGCGGATTTTCAGCAGACTTTTCTGAAGGCGGTCCTTGCAGGCTATGTCCTGGGTTCCGGGTCGGGGTTTCTGGTTGCACTGGCGTGCGACCGGTCCTCGTTCCTGAAACGCGGGCTGTTGCCGCTGGGCAATTTCGTATCGGCGCTGCCGATTATCGGTGTCGCGCCGATCATGGTCATGTGGTTCGGCTTTGACTGGCAATCCAAAGCAGCGGTTGTCGTCATCATGACCTTCTTCCCGATGCTGGTGAACACGGTGCAGGGGCTTTCGGCAGCCGATCACATGCAGCGCGATCTGATGCGCACCTATGCGAGTTCCTGGTGGCAGACGCTGACCAAGCTGCGCCTGCCTGCAGCGGCGCCTTTCATATTCAACGCTCTTAAAATAAACTCAACCCTTGCACTGATCGGCGCAATCGTGGCCGAATTTTTCGGTACTCCGATCGTGGGGATGGGGTTTCGTATTTCCACGGAAGTGGGAAGAATGAATGTAGACATGGTCTGGGCTGAAATCGCCGTGGCAGCCCTGGCCGGTTCGACGTTCTACGGTTTGGTCGCGCTTGCAGAGCGCGCCGTCACGTTTTGGCATCCGTCGCTTCGACGCAGGCGGACATAACAAGGAGTAGCGCAATGAAGAGAAAACTGATGACTATCCTGCTTGCAGGAGCCATGTCGGTTGCCGCGAGTGCCGCAATGGCTGCGGACAAGCTGTCACTGCAACTGAAATGGGTCACCCAGGCCCAGTTCGCAGGCTATTATGTCGCCAAGGACAAGGGATTCTACAAGGACGAGGACCTGGACGTGGAGATCAAGCCCGGCGGGCCCGATATTGCGCCGGTCCAGGTTCTGGCGGGCGGTGGCGCCGATGTGGTTCTGGACTGGATGCCATCTGCTCTGGCGTCACGGGAAAAGGGTGTTGCACTGGTCAACATTGCCCAGCCGTTCAAGACCTCTGGCATGATGCTGACCTGCCGCAAGGATTCCGGCATCAGCTCTCCGGCAGATTTCAAGGGCAAGACGCTTGGTGTCTGGTTTTTCGGCAATGAGTACCCGTTCCTGTCGTGGATGAGCCAACTGGGCATTGCAACCGATGGCAGCGCCGATGGCGTCAAGGTTCTCAAGCAGGGATTCAATGTTGATCCGCTGCTGCAGAAG
>CAYRLR010000451.1:0-3146 GCA_964424975.1 uncultured Anderseniella sp. | reverse complement strand
CTGTGCGAAACTTCACTCTTTCAGACAAATCAGGACAGGTCTTGATCTGGATTAAGGACAAAAGCTGAAAACTCGGCTCTCATATCTCTCAGTTCGTCACGTCAACCGGCCTTGTTCGAGAGAGTAAGCTACATGATCGACCACAAAACGCTGCGCACAAAAATGGTTGCAGAACAGATTCATGCACGAGGCGTACGCGACAGCCTCGTGCTGGCTGCCGTGGGTAAAGTGCAACGCGAAGCCTTTGTGCCGGAACAGTTTCGCAAGCTCGCCTATGAAGACCGACCGCTGCCCATCGCTGCCGACCAGACAATTTCGCAGCCTTACATTGTCGCCTATATGGTGGAAGCACTCGCCCTCAAGGGCGGAGAAAAGGTGCTCGAAATAGGCGCTGGATCCGGTTACGCCGCCGCTGTACTGGCGGAAATAGCAGGTGAGGTCTACACCGTCGAACGCATCGGCCAGTTGGCAGAAAAGGCCGCCTCGACACTGATGGACCAGGGATACGACAACGTCCATGTGATTCATGCCGACGGCACCAGGGGATGGGATGAACATGCCCCGTTCGACGCAATCCTCGTGTCGGCGGGCGCACCTTCCGTACCTGAAAGCCTGAAAGCCCAGCTCGCCACCGGAGGCCGGATGGTGGTGCCTGTTGGCGAAAACATCACCGCACAGGAACTGATCCGCATCACGCGTCGCGAAAACGGTCAGTTCGACCGTGAGGATCTGGCCGACGTGCGGTTTGTGCCGTTGATCGGTGAAGAAGGCTGGGAGGCCGCGGATGCGGCTGCCGAGACCACGCGACCCCGCCTTGTTCAGGCGCGGCCCCGCGCCAGTGAAACCCTGCCCGACCTTCTGGCGCGGCACGGCGAAACCTTTGAGTCCGTCGACGACGCAGACCTGGACCCGCTGCTTGCACGCATCGGTGATGCCCGCATTGTGCTCATCGGTGAAGCCAGTCATGGCACCTCCGAGTTCTACAGAATGCGTGATCGCACCACCAGGCGGCTGATTGAGGATAAGGGATTCAACATTGTTGCAGCAGAGGCAGACTGGCCCGATGCCGCCCGAATTGATCACTATGTCCGCAGTCGCGACGTACCGCCGAGCGGATGGGAGGCGTTCGCACGGTTTCCCACCTGGATGTGGCGCAATCAGGAAACCAGACAGTTCGTCGACTGGCTGCATGAGCACAACAAGTCGAAGGCGTATGATTTCCGCTGCGGCTTTTATGGTCTGGACTTGTACAGTCTTTACAACTCCGTCCGCGCTATCACGGACTACCTTGATGACGTTGATCCCGAACTGGCGATGGTTGCCCGGCACAGATATGGTTGCCTCAGCCCTTGGGAAGCCGATCCGGCAGCTTATGGCCATGCCGCCCTCACCGACTCCTACAAGAACTGTCAGCCTGCCGTCACCAGAATGCTGGTCGATCTTTATGCCAAGCGGCTGGACTATGCCCAGCATGACGGTGAACGTTTCCTCGACGCTGCTCAAAATGCGCAGCTCGTCATCAATGCCGAGCGCTATTATCGAGTGATGTACTACGGGTCGCGCGCATCCTGGAACCTGCGTGACGGGCACATGTTCGAAACGCTCCAGAATGTCCTCGCGTTCAACGGCGAAACCTCAAAAGCAGTTGTCTGGGCACACAACTCCCACATCGGCGATGCGTCTGCGACGGAAATGTCGGCGCGTGGCGAGCACAATATCGGCGAACTCTGCCGCAAGGGCTTTCCGAACCAGAGCTATCACATCGGCTTCGGCACAGACCACGGCACGGTCGCAGCAGCGTCCGCATGGGATGGGCCAATGGAAGTAAAGGCCGTTCAACCATCGCATCGGCAAAGCTATGAGCGGCAGTTCCACCTGACACAAAAGCCGGGACTGTTGCTGCCGATGCGCGCCGGGCAGGAGCTTGATGTGGTGACGGAACTGGCCAAACCACGGCTTGAA
This sequence comes from uncultured Anderseniella sp., assembly GCA_964424975.1. GTDB lineage: Bacteria > Pseudomonadota > Alphaproteobacteria > Rhizobiales > Aestuariivirgaceae > Anderseniella. Next base: position 1,184 of record CAYRLR010000451.1, on the reverse strand, counting down.
CGGGCCATTGGCGTCATCTACCGGCCGGAAACCGAACTTGCCAGTCACTATTTCGAGGCCGTGCTGCCAAAGCAGTTTGACGAATATATCTGGATTGACAAAACCAGCGCGATCACGCCACTGCCAAGCGGTCAGATCAAGGGTATGCCGGACACCGACCCGTTTGGCGTGTGATTGGCTGCAGTTGGCGGATGGGCATGAAATTGCCCCGACTCTTCTTCCCTGCCGCGCACCACTCGCAATCCCCGCAGCGGTCCGAAGTGTTCGGTTACCACCGTGCACTGTGCTTCCGGTTCGCTGTCGGCATGAAAATAGATCACCACCCAGTCGCGCGTTCTGCCCAGTTCATGGGCACGCGGCGTGTTTGAGTACAGCGCCGTGTAATGCCAGTCCCCGCGCTGGGTATGTAAAATCGGCAGGGATGCGCCTTCGGCGGCAGCGAAACGGCGCGGCTGTATCAGCGGCAATTGTCCTGCTTTTGCCCTATCGCGGTATTCACTGTCCACCTCAAGGATGTCGGCGACATCCGGCAATTCGGTTTTCAGCGGCTCCTTGCTGATCCGCCGGCGTTGCAGGAGGCTCGCCAATGCCTGTCGAATTGCCATAACCCGGCGGGCACCAATACCTGGAATTTTTTCCAGGCGCCCGTCATAGGCCGCAACTTCCAGGTCTTCCAGCGTGTCGACATGCAGGTTGGCTTCGATGTCTGCAGCCAATCTGGGTCCAATTCCCGGAATGGTGCGAAACAGTTTCACCGGATCGGTCGAACCGCGCAATCGCTCAAGTTGCAGCCAGCGCCCGGTCTGGACCATTTCAACAATCGCTGACGCGATTGATTTTCCGATGTGCGGCAACTCGATCAGGCCATCCACGCCGTCGCGGGCAAGGATGGTCCGGACACCTGCCTCCATACTGTTGAGCGTGTCGGCCGCGCGCCTGTATGCCCCGGTGCGAAAGCGATTGGCACCTTGCTGCTCAAGCAGGTCTGCTGCATCGCTCAGCCGTGCCGCGATCCAGCGATTCCAGCCCTTTTCCGCTGCCGGTCCAGATGGTTGCGCCTTGCTGTTTCGTTGTTTCATGTCGCACCGGATCAGTTGGATTGCGATACGGCAGTCTACATATGTGAGGATATTGTTTGTTGATCCGTATCAAACAGGGACTGGCGGATCTATATTGGCGTTTTT
>CAYRLR010000450.1:0-3157 GCA_964424975.1 uncultured Anderseniella sp. | reverse complement strand
CGTCGACATGGTTCCCGTGCGGCCAAAGCCTGCACCGATGATCTTCAAGGCCATTACTGGTTTCCCTCATGTGATCGGGCGTTACGATATCAGATATCAGATATCAGATATCAGATATTAGAGGATAATCCGATCAGATGGAATCATCTGATTGAACACGGTTGCTCTGGTTCTGTCTAAAGATATTGCGGCACATGGAATGCCATTGGTTGCGCTTGGATGGACGATCAGGCAGCATTGACCAATGGCAGATGTGACCAAAGCATGCGACCGGTATTTCCCCATCGTTTTCACCGATCTTGACGGTACTTTGCTCGACCATGACAGTTACAGTTATGAACCGGCTTTGCCAGCGCTGACAAAGCTGAAGCAAGCGGGGATTCCGGTTGTACTGGCCAGCAGCAAAACCCGCGCGGAAATGATCCCGATCCATGATGAACTGGGTCTCGAAGCTCCGTTTATTTATGAAAATGGAGGCGGTGTCGGCTGGCCGGAGAGCTGGCAAGACACCGTGCAATTCGACGATGACACTGCACACTACGCGAACATCCGGGAGATGCTTGATACGCTGCCGCATAATATCAGGCAGCGGTTTTCAGGGTTTGGGGACTGGTCGCTGGATAGGCTGGTTGCCGAAACCGGGCTGACGCGAGGCGAGGCAGAACAAGCAGCCCAAAGAGAGTTTTCAGAACCGGGCCTGTGGAGCGGTACGCCGGGCCAGTTCGACGAATTTGCGCGCCATGTCAAGGCGGCCGGTTTTTGCGTGGTCAAAGGCGGGCGGTTCCATACGGTATGTGGACCGCAGACAAAAGCGTCCCGGCTGGGTCAGATTCGCGCGCACTATGTGTCCAGGCATGCAGCGCAGCGCACCGTGTATGCCATTGCGCTGGGCGATGCACCGAACGATATTGCCATGTTGCAGGCATCTGACCGGGGCTTCATCATCTTCAACAATCATTGCAGCGATATCCAGGTCTTGCCGGAAGAAGCTTCAGGCAAGATCACGAGATCACAGCTTGCCGGGCCTGCGGGCTGGAACGAGTGCATTGTTGCCGCGTTCACGGAGTTGGCAGATGACGGCATTGCAGATGCGCCAGGTTCAGTGACGCACGGCAATGAAACCAGGACAACGGGGAACACGAACAATGGCTGACTTTCATCAAACCGGTTCCGTTGCGACGTTGCATCGCCTGCTGGGATACGACTACGCGGAAGTTGAACGCCGCCTGATCCAGTTTTCCGGTGCGCGCCGCATCACGCTCATTCTGCCGTCGCTGTTTTCGGAACTGGAAGGACCGGCGCTGGCAAATATCGTTGCTCATCTGAAAGACGTTCCCTATCTCGATCAAATTGTGATCGGGCTGGACCGGGCCGATGAAGACCAGTTCAGATTTGCGAAACAGTATTTCAGCGCACTGCCGCAAAACCATGTGGTGATCTGGAATGACGGGCCGAACATGCGCGAAGTGCAAAACCGCATTGCGGATGCAGGTCTGGATACCGGTGAGCCGGGCAAGGGACGAAACGTCTGGTACTGTCTGGGCTATGTGCTGGCCGCACAACGTGCCGATGTGATCGCGCTGCATGATTGCGATATTCTGACATATTCGCGCGAACTGCTGGGCAGGCTGGTCTATCCGGTGGTGGACCCGTCGTTCAGCTATCTGTTCTGCAAGGGCTACTATCCGCGTATTGCCGACGGCAAGCTGAATGGCAGGGTTTCCCGGCTACTCGTCACGCCACTGCTGAATGCCCTGTCCAAGACAGTCGGCAACAATGACTATATCGATTACCTGAACGGCTTCCGCTATCCGCTGGCGGGCGAATTTGCCATGCGCACATCGATCGTGCCCGATATACGCATACCGTCTGACTGGGGCCTCGAGATCGGCATATTGTCGGAAGTCCGGCGCAACACGAACCTGCGCTCGATTTGCCAGGTGGATATTTCCGACGCCTATGATCACAAGCACCAGCCGCTTTCAGAGAATGATCCGTCAACCGGCCTGTCGAAGATGTCCATCGATATCTCGAAGGCCGTGATCCGCAAGCTGGCAACCGATGGAACGGTGTTCACATCGGAGACATTCCGGACGTTGAAGGCAACCTACCACCGCTGCGCGCTTGATCTGCTGGAGATGTATTACAATGATGCACGCATGAACGGTCTGCACGTGGACAGGCACAAGGAAGAAGAAGCCATTGAACTGTTTGCCGGCAACCTGATCGAGGCGGGCCAGACATTCCTGGAAAACCCGATGGAAACACCTTTCGTTCCGTCCTGGAGCCGGGTCGCATCGGCTGACCCGGACATCATGCATCACCTGTCCCAGGCGGTCATGCAGGACAATGCCTGACCGACTTGTCTCCGGTTTATCAGTTGATGACCTGACCCGGCTGATTGGTCAGCCAGACGGTTTGATAGGGCTCGAGTGCAATATGGAACGCTGCCTCGTCATAGGTATTGCCCGTCAGCAAGTCGATCCAGCCATCCGCCCGGTTCAGATTGAGAGACACGCTCGGCAACTGCTGTGGCGTATCGGAAATATTTGAAACACTGATCAGCGATTGCCGCGTATCCAGGCTCAATCTTTCAACGCCGAACAAGGCAGTGCCCAGTTGCAGTACGATCTGGGTGGCGTTGGGATGAAACGCCTGCTGCAGCGCGCGCAGGGCGATGCGAGACACAAGCGTTTCAAATACCCGGGCACGATCACAGGCGGGATTGGCAAGGTCACTTTCAAGTGACGGATAGTCCAGCTTTGCCCGGTTGATGCTTCTGTTCTGTCGGGTCGCTTCAACGCCGTCATGATCATTCGGCGTCGCCAGCAGGGAATGGATGTAGAAAGCGGGTATGCCTTCCAGTGACATCATGATGGTTTGCGAGCAAATGAACCGGTTGCGCTGAAACGCATCGTGTCCGTCAACAGTGCCTTGCATGGCATCATAAAGGGCGATGTTCATCTCGTACGGGTGTTGCTGCCCGTCATTCATTTGCCGCATCGACAGAAGGCCGCCAAACCCGGTGATGGCTTCGACCAGAGCCAGCTTGTCAGCTTCATCCAGAAGACCCTCTATCGGGCGCAGACCAATGCCGTCATGGGAGGCGGTGAAATTGAGATAGGCACATCCCGGCTGGGCCGGCGGCATTGTCATC
>CAYRLR010000449.1:0-3176 GCA_964424975.1 uncultured Anderseniella sp. | reverse complement strand
ACGCAACACGGTTTATGCAGGACGCCGGCTGCGATGCGGTCAAGCCGCAAGGCGGTGACAGCCAGAAGCACATACTGAAAGCCATGGTGGATGCGGGAATTCCCACCGCCAGCCATATCGGCATGGCGCCGCATCGGGTTGCCATGTATGGCGGCTTCAAGATTCAGGGGCGAACACCCGAAGCTGCGATGGCGATACTCGAGGATGCCTTCGCCATTCAGGATGCGGGCTGTTTCATGCTGGAGTTTGAGGCAGTGCCGGCCGAGATTGCCCGATTGATTTCCGCCGAGCTGGAGATTCCAACCATTGGCATTGGCGCGGGTGCGGGAACCGACGGGCAGATACTGCTCAGTTATGATCTGCTTGGCGTATTCACTGACTTCAAGCCGAAATTCACCAAACGCTATGCCAACCTGACGGAGGTGGCGGTCAAGGGCTTGAGCGAGTATGTGCGCGACGTCAAGGAAGGCAAGTTTCCCGACGACGACCATAGCTATACCGCACCGGCAGAGACGGTTGATCGTTTCCGCGACCTGCTGGAAAAGCGGCGACAGGTTTAATCTGTCAGGTCCCGCAAGCATCCGCTTGAATGTAGGGACAAGTTCTGCTCTCTTGCGCATTGGCATGACAGAGTTTCAACCATCCGGGGTTAAACCAGGCAGTACAGACTGCGGCAGTGTTGATCTGCTGCGCGAAGCGCTTCATCTTGACCCCGCCCCCGGTGGGGTCTCGCTGTTGCGGTTGAAATTGCTTGGCAACGAGGATGCGCTGCCAAAGCTGGTGAGTGCCGCCGACCAGCGAATGTTGCTGTCGGCACTGCTGCAGCGACTGTTTGATTATAAACTCATAGATGACAAATCTGCGCACGCCGATAGCCTCGAACGGCAACTCGGCGCAGCCTGGCAGGCTCACATCAATCGCCGCCGCCAGCTTGCAGACGGCCTGGTTGAGATTACAGGCAGCCTGAATGCTGCCGGCATCACGCCGCTGCTCATGAAGGGAGCGGTGTCGCTTTGGACCGGCCAGCCGGCCTGGCGCCAGCAACGCGATATCGACATTCTGGTGACACCCGACGACAGCACGAGGGCGCATCGATTGTTGACCTCGATCGGGTTCGCACCGATGCCGGATCAGGACCCGGCACCGCACCATCTGCAACCAGTCATCCGGCCCGATATTCCTGCAAGTATTGAAATCCATTTTGCAGCGTCCAACCCGCGCGGTGAACGTTATCTTTCAACACGCGAATTCATGCAGCATGCCGAGCGCTCGCAAACACCGGATGGAACGGTAATGCTGCCGGGCCAGGTGGAGCACATGCTGCATATGGTCGTGCACAACCACTTCACCCACAGGAACGCCACTTTCGGCGTTGCACCCTTGAAGGGTCTTTACGAATTCGCCTGGCAAATATCACGATCATCAGACGACGATGTGCGGGCCATGCGCCTGCGTGCCGCACGCAATGCCCGGTTGCTGGCAGCCCTGGAGTTATGGTTCGCAGCAGTAACCCAATGGTTTGGAGTGCAACTGCCCAGCGATATAGAAATCCCTGGGGATGCTGTTTCCCGGTGGGCACGACTGGCAGAAAGTTTACGGCATCATCGCCTGCCGTCACTGACCATTGCCCTTGCAGAAGAAATTGCCATGATCCGGGCGAGGTCCGAGGGGGTCTCCGGGTACGCGCAGGCTTTTTGGGATCCGCTTAAGGATCTCGCAACGGCGCCGATATGGATTGACCGCAAGGAACAGGCTCTCAAGTCAGCAGGGATGGATGCGGGTTAACTGTTATTGCCCACCTTGCCCAGCCTGGCGCGGCACAATGCAGCTTTGCTGACATACTCAAGATCCCCGCCCGAATACACCGCTGCAAGTTCAAAGTGCCTCGCCGCCGGTTCAAACTGTCCCTGCATGAACTTGCAACTGCCGAGCAATCCATGGCTGTCCTCACGAAACACCGACTTCTTGAACGAAGCTTCGTGATCAAAGAAGACTTCAGGGTCTATCGACACGATCATTTCAAGTATCGCAATTGCTGCGTCCAGCTGCCCAAGTTGCGCAAGCGCGCGGGCTTTGGCCCACAACAATGTGTAATGTGACTGTCTGATTTCGAGGCCAAGCTCTGCATGCCGCAGAGCGTCAGCCGGATTCTGCGTGTCCATCGCAATCCCGGCCAGCACCTGATGGCAAGTTGCTGCAATATTGAGCTCTTCGGCAATGCCGCCGGCATGCGCTTTTTCGATAGCGCGGTTGAGACTGGCAACAGCCTCTGCGCGCTCTCCAATCGCATCCAGGGTGACACCCAGATGGAACCAGCAATAGACACGCTCTGGATTTCGCAAAATAGCCTTGCGCAGAATCGGCAGGTTCCTGGCGTGCTTGTGACTTTGGTCACCCTCATACCCCACGTGGTGCAGGCAGATATCAAGCGCCGGACCAACGACAGTGCCATCGGCCGCGCATACCTCGCGCACAGCCTCGACCACGCGTTCGTGCATGATTTGTCTGAACCGAATCCGGGCATCATTGCGAAACAGTCGCAATTCCGAATAACAGGTTGAACCGACGGAGGGTTGCAGGCGAAGCCTGGCCGCACTTGCCTCATGGCCTGGCAGCAGGCTGGCAATCGACCCGGTACCGGGTGCAGACAGTCGTTCGTCGGCATCAATGTACAAGATCCAGTCGCTCGTGGCTGCATCGAGGCCCATATTGCGGGGAGCCGAAAAATCGTCATCCCAAGGCCGATTCAACACAACCGCACCGGCTGCCGTGGCTAGTTCAATCGTGTTGTCACTGGAACCGGTATCGACGATGACGATCTCGTCAACCCGATCTTTCAACGACGAAAGGCAGTCCGGAAGATGGACTGCCTCGTTCTTTGTAATAAGACACGCGCTGATGGTCTCGTTAATAGCCATTCATGCGGTCAAGCGTACGATTAACTGGCGTTCGGGTCAGCCGCAAGAGCAACCGTGCTGCGGCCCTGCATTGCAAAACTGGCAACAACCGGAGCTACATACGCCGTGCCGAGAACGATTTTACGGATTGCCGCACGGCGGCTTTCGTCAACTGTTTCCAGCTGTTCTTCAATCTTGTCAGACATGATAACCCCTGCTTGGTAAATCCCCTATTTCCCAAGTGGCGTCGATTTTAGATGCAGCGAGATGTGGTTTTTG
>CAYRLR010000448.1:0-3194 GCA_964424975.1 uncultured Anderseniella sp. | reverse complement strand
ATCTTTTCGCCGCCGGCAGGCCGAACCCGCTTGACGCAAATCCGCCCGCCAACCAGTTGCACGACAACACCTTCATCCGACACACTCACGACCTTGGACGAAACGCCATCACCTGGCACGCGATTACAGTCGTAAATCTGTACTTCGGCTCCGTTCAGCGTCGTCCAGGCACCCGGACTGGGGTTGGTACCGCGAATAAGATCGTAAACCTGTTTTACCGGCTTGTTCCAGTCAATCATGGCGTGCTTCTTTGTGCAGCGACGTTCGTAAGTTGCGTCGGCCTCATCCGGCACGATGCGCGGTGGTTTGCCCGTGCGGAACAGATCACAGACTTCCAGAACACTTTCGATGGCGGACGGATAAATCTTCTTGAAATAGAGGTTGATGACGGTGTCGTCCGGCTCTATCTCGCATTCCCATTGCAGGAGACTGTCGCCTTCATCCAGGCCATCGGATGGATAGAACCAACTATAGCCCGATTTGGTCGAACCCATGATAATGGGCCAATTCACTGCACTTGGTCCGCGGTGAAGCGGCAACAGCGACGGGTGGAAACATATGGAGCCCAATTTCGGCGTATCGCGGGCAGCTTCGGGTACGAAAACATTGACGAAGGCCATGACCATCAGGTCGCCATTGCAGGAGGCCAGCGTGTCCAGGGCTTCCTGGGCATCGAAATCTGCGGGCTGATGGACCGGCAGGCCGTTTTCCAGCGCAAACGTCTTGATCGGGTCGACAGGCTTACCCTCCCGGTCCGGCTCGCAGTACACGGCAACAACTTCGTCCCTGCCCGCTTCAAGAATTTTCGCAAGTGCATCCTTGCCGAATGCCTGTTGGCCCATCACGACAAGCCGCATTGGATCGCCAGGTTTTTGCCAGTTTTCTGCCATCAGTGTTACTCCCGATCTTCTTGTTATTCTGCTGCCTGTTTCATCTCGCCGATGGCGCCGGAAGCCCTGATCTGATCAATCTCGTCTGCAGAATAACCCAACACCTGCGTCAGAATTTCCTCCGTGTGTTCGCCCAGCAAGGGTGAGCGCTTCACTTCAGCAGGAGAATCCGACAATTTTACCGGCATGCCCACAGTGAGGTAACTGCCGCGCTCAGGGTGATCGACTTCAACCACGGTTTGAGTTTCGCGCAATGATGGTTCTTCCGAGATTTCCTTCATGGACAGAATCGGGCCGACAGGAATGTCCTGCGGATTGCAGATTTCCATGACCTCGAACTTGGTCTTGGTCTTGGTCCATTGCTCGATACGCTCGAAAATCTGTTCCAGCTTGTCCAGACGAGCAGGTGGCGTTGCGTAACCCGGATCGGTTTTCCAGTCCGGCTCACCAATGGTGTCACAGACCTTTTCCCATACCGCTGCCTGGGTGATGAAATATGTGTAGGCATTGGGATCGGTTTCCCAACCCTTGCACTTGAGAATGGCACCCGGCTGGCCGCCGCCGGAATCATTGCCCGCACGCGGTGTAGCATCGCCAAATTCAATACCCTTGCCGAACTGTGTGTATTCGTTCAACGGGCCATGGGCCAGGCGCTGCTGGTCACGTAATTTCACCCGGCACAAATTCAGCACACTATCCTGCATGGCAGCGAGCACGCGCTGACCCTTGCCGGAATGAGTCCGCTGATAAAGCGCCGACACGATGCCGAATGCCAAGTGCAGCCCGGTGCCTGAATCACCTATCTGAGCGCCGGTAACCAATGGCGGCCCGTCAAGAAAACCCGTCGTTGACGCCGAGCCACCTGCACACTGGGCCACATTTTCATAGACCTTGCAGTCTTCATACGGACCTGGACCAAAGCCCTTGACCGACGCATAGATCATCTTCGGATTCAGTTCCTGGATCCGCTCCCACGTCAGTCCCATCCTATCCAGCGCACCGGGAGCAAAGTTTTCCACCAGCACATCGCAGGTTTTCACCAGTCGCTCCAGCACATCCTTGCCCTGCTCGTTCTTGGAGTTGAGCGTAATGGAGCGCTTGTTGTGGTTGAGCATGGTGAAATACAGCGAGTCGGCATTCGGGATATCACGCAACTGACCACGCGTCGCATCGCCCACACCGGGCCGCTCGACCTTGATCACGTCCGCACCAAGCCACGCGAGCAGCTGGGTACAGGTCGGACCTGACTGCACGTGCGTGAAATCGAGAACCTTTACGCCTTTGAGTGCTTGCATCTTTGTCTCCCATTTACCCCGACTGTGATGCGGGGCTTTTTGTTATGCTCTGTCAGACGTTCCGGACCATATCCAGGCCGGTCTGACGACAGTTCCTACTTTTTCTTGACTACGCTCTGCGGGTTCAAATTGCCGATGCGGCCTGACTCTGTCCCGGCTTCAGGGTCAATAATGGCATTGACCAGAGTTGGCTTCCCACTCGCAATGGCGGCGCGGACTGCCCGCTCAAGATCATCCGGGCTGCGGGCCACGACGCCTTCCCCACCGAAAGCCTGCATCATCATGTCGTATTTTGCTTCCGGCACGAACACCGTGGTGCCAGGGTCGCGACCAGTCGGGTCCATGTCGGTTCCCCGGTAGATGCCGGAATTGTTGAATACCACGATACACACCGGCAAATTGTACCGGCAGATGGTTTCGACCTCCATACCGGAGAATCCGAAGGCGCTGTCGCCCTCGACGCATACTACCGGCTGGCCGGTTTCCACCGCGGCGGCAATAGCAGTTCCCATGCCGATTCCCATGACACCCCAGGTACCCACATCAAGACGTTTGCGCGGCTTGTACATGTCGATTATCGAACGGGCAAAATCGAGGGTGTTGGCGCCTTCGTTGACGAGAATTGCATCGGGATTGTCAGCAAAAATCCGCTTTAACCGGCCAAGCGCGCCATGGAAGTCCATGGGCGCAGCATTTGACATAAGCTTGCCGCTCATCTTTTCGACGTTCGCCGCAGCCTTCGCGCTGATGGAAGAAGTCCATTCCTCATCAGGTTTCTTCCAGCCATCCATGCCCTTCAGCAGCGCCGTCAGACAGCTTTCAATATCGCCTACGAGAGGTGCGTCGATCGGTTGATTGGAGTCCATTTCCTTCGGATCGATGTCGATCTGGATGAACTTCTTGGTGAACGGCTCTCCCCACTGCTTGCCCTTGCCGTGGCTGAGCAGCCAGTTGAGGCGTGCGCCAACCAGCATCACGCAGTCACTGTCCTTGAGCACCAGCGAGCGGG
>CAYRLR010000447.1:0-3196 GCA_964424975.1 uncultured Anderseniella sp. | reverse complement strand
CCTGAAATTCAGGCCAACCTGCCGCAATACATCAATTATGGACCGGCCAACCTTGATGCCTATGCCACAGGCAAGATCAGCGACGAAGTCATGCGTACCCTGCCGTCGTCGCCGGAAAACCGCAAAACCGCGATTAACTTCAATGCGAAATGGTGGGCTGACAATCTGGATGAAGTGACCCGCAGGTTCGACCTGTTCATCCAGGAGTAAAAACCAGACAACCGACCAGGGGACACTGTTGTGTCACGGCAGTGTCCCTTGTATTTTTCTCTTCGTCTGCAAGCACGAGGTCCTGAATGGCGGATGCACTCAAAGCTCTTCCGATAACAATCCGCAAACTCACCAAGAGGTACGGGAGCTTCACGGCTCTTGATGAAGTCAACCTCGACATTGCTACAGGTGAGTTCCTGACCCTGCTGGGGCCGTCGGGTTCCGGCAAGACCACATTGCTGATGGTTCTGGCTGGTTTTGTGCGCCCGGATGCTGGCGGTGTCAGTTTCGGCGACGAGGAAGTATTGCTGAAACCACCTCACCGGCGCGGGGTTGGCATGGTTTTCCAGAACTACGCCCTGTTTCCCCATATGAGCGTGGCGGGCAATGTTGCCTATCCGTTGAAGCTTCGCAAAATGTCCAGAGCAGACATAGATGAGCGCGTAAAGCGGGTGCTGGACCTCGTCCAGCTTGGCGAACTGGGTGACAGGCAGATCGAACAGCTTTCAGGCGGCCAGCGCCAGCGAGTGGCACTGGCGCGGGCAATTGTCTTTGAGCCGCGCATTCTGCTTATGGATGAGCCCCTGTCTGCCCTCGACAAGAACCTGCGTGAACAGATGCAGATCGAGATCAGGAACCTGCATCAGAAACTGGAAATGACCACTGTTTATGTGACCCATGACCAGCGCGAAGCGCTCACCATGTCAGACCGCATTGCCGTCATAAATGATGGAAAAATTATCCAGCTGGATGATCCGCAGACGCTGTACGAAAAGCCGAAAAACCGCTTTGTGGCGCAGTTCATCGGCGAATCCCATTTTCTGCCCGTCAAGGTATCGGGCAACCACGTCATGTATGGTCAAAACACGATCAGGCTTGCAAACCCGCCAGCCAGCTCTGCCCAGGATCAACTCTTGGTCATCCGTCCTGAAAAATTCAAGCTTCAGTCAGACGGAACCAACATCGCGACGCTCAATACCATCGAGGGAGTGGTGCGCGATACGGTCTATCAGGGAGAAAGCATTGTTCTGTACGTGGAACTTGAAGCCGGGTTGATCATCGCCACCCGTCAGCCGACACAGCACAGTCTGCTTGCCGCCATCCCGCAACCTGGCCAGAAGGTCGTGTTGGGGTTTGATCCTGCCGACACGGTCGTGGTTCCCAACGAGGCTGTGACAGCATGACGGTGACTGACAACATTTCCACCGTGCATGGCGGCCTCCCACCTGATGCCAACGCAGCTGCACTGGCGACACAGGCCCGGCTTGAAAAATGGCGCATATTTGCACTCAGCCTGCCTGGACTGGCACTTATCGGCATCATCATATTCGTGCCGATTGTCTGGCTGTTCGGGCTGTCGTTTCTGGAGCGCGGTGGCAATTTTTCACTGATGCACTACGAACGCCTGTTGCACCCTTCTTACCTGAAGACGTTCCAGACCACCTTCGAACTGAGTTTTCTCGTTACGGCCTTCTGTGTGGTGCTGGGGTATCCTTACAGCTATCTCATGACCCAGGCCTCCCGGGGGTGGCGAAGTATCCTGATGATGGCCGTACTGTTTCCCTTCTGGACCTCGTTGCTGGTGCGAACCTATGCATGGCTCGTGTTGCTGCAGCGCAGGGGCGTGATCAATACCTGGCTTGTCGATGCCGGGATAATCGATCAACCGTTGCGGCTGGTTCACAATTTTACCGGAACCGCTATCGGCATGGTGCACATCATGCTGCCGTTTATGGTCCTGCCGTTGTTTGCGAGCATGAAAACAATTGACCGGAGCATGTTCCGGGCCGCTGCAAACCTTGGAGCAACGCCGATCCAGGTGTTCTGGCAGATTTTTGTACCGATGACGATTCCCGGTCTTTTTGCCGGCGTGATACTGGTCTTCGTGCTGTGTCTTGGGTTTTATGTAACGCCTGCAGTGCTCGGTGGCGGCCGCGTCATGATGTGGTCGATGCAGATTGAACGGTCGATCGCCGTGTATGCAGACTGGGGCGCAGCCAGCGCGTTGGGTGTGGTGCTGCTGGTCGTCACGTTAGCCATACTGGTTGTGGTGGCACGATTGTTCGGGCTGCAACATCTTACGGGAAAGCGGTGATGCTCGACAGACCAGCGACTGACACACAGATCACCCACCGGCGGCGGCTTTGGCTTTATGTTTTCGGTGCATTGATGGTGCTGTTTCTTGTCACCCCCGCACTGATTGTCATTCCCATGAGTTTTTCCGACTCTCGCTTTCTCAAGTTTCCGCCAGAAAGCTTTTCGCTGCGTTGGTATGACAACTTTTTCAGCTCGGTGGAATGGCGCGACGCGAGCATGGTCTCGATCAAAACGGCCATTCTGGTTGTCCTGATGGCGACTCCGATCGGGACCCTGGCGGCCTATGGCCTGCACGTATCCAGATCGCGTTTGTCCGTCGCCGTGCAGACGGCTCTGATAACACCGCTTATCATTCCTCTCATTCTCATCGCGATTGCCGTGTTCTTTCTGTATGCGCGCCTGGGACTGAATAATTCAGTCATCGGACTTGCTCTGGCGCATACCACCCTGGCCATTCCGTTCGTTCTGGTCACGGTTCTGGCGGGGTTGAAAGGCTATGATCTCAATCAGGAAATGGTTGCGCGCAGTCTGGGCGCGAGCCGCCCCTGGGCTTTCCTCACCATTACTCTTCCGCAGATTCGTTTCTCGGTGATTTCGGGTGCACTGCTTGCCTTCATCACATCATTCGACGAAGTGGTCATCGCATTGTTCATCGCTGGCGGAGAATCCTCAACGCTGACGCGGCGCATGTTCAATGCCCTGCGCGATGAGATTGATCCTACGGTTGCTGCAATTTCGACCCTGCTGATTGGCATGGCCGTTGTGCTGATGGCGCTGAGCCAGTGGGCCAGCAATCGCGCAGAAGGCAATCAACGTGACTAGAGCATCATCCGGTCAGATGGAATCATCTGATCGGATAAAGATGCTCGATTCCAAAGTGTTAGAGCAA
>CAYRLR010000446.1:0-3198 GCA_964424975.1 uncultured Anderseniella sp. | reverse complement strand
CTTCGGAGCCGGCCATGCAGACTGTCACTCATTCATTGCGAACGGGACCGGTGGACATTGCCGATGAAATATGGGAAGCCCTGTCAGCCTTCGCACATCGCACCTACGTACCCGCCAGTGAATCCTCGCGGCTCAAGGGCGCAGGTGCCGGCCTGACCGACAACGATTAGAAAAATCCAGTAACGATCAGGTTTGTGTTTTCCGGGTGCTCCACTCGAAACCCATTCTGATCCAACCTTTGTATGGCTTCCATCATGGCTCAACCGCCGCTTCTGACATTGCAGAATATCACGCTGACATTCGGCGGCAGGCCGTTGCTGGCAGGTGCCGACCTGAGCGTGGGTGCGGGTGAGCGCATCTGCCTGGTGGGACGCAATGGCTCGGGCAAGTCCACCTTGCTGAAGATTGCTGCCGGTGATGTCGAGGCAGATTCGGGCACCCGGTTCGTACAGCCGGGTGCAACGATCAGGCATCTCCTTCAAGAACCTGATTTTGCAGGATTTTCGACCGTGCGTTCGTATGTTGAATCAGGTTTGACCGAGGGGGATGACGAGTACCGCGCCAGTTACCTGCTGGAGCAGTTGTCCCTGACCGGTGACGAGGATACCGCCAGGCTTTCAGGTGGCGAGGCACGCCGCGCAGCCCTGGCCCGGGTGTTGGCACCCGAACCGGACATCCTGCTGCTGGACGAACCGACCAACCACCTTGATCTTCCCGCCATCGAGTGGCTGGAAGCGGAACTGAAGTCACTGCGCTCGGCGCTGGTGATGATCAGCCATGACCGGCGTTTCCTGGAAAACCTGTCGCAAGCAACCATCTGGCTTGACCGGGGCACTGCCCGGCGCATGGATCGCGGCTTTGCACACTTTGAAGCCTGGCGCGATGAAGTGCTTGAAGACGAACAACGCGAGCAGCACAAGCTGGACCGCAAGATTGTTCGCGAGGAACACTGGTTGCGCTACGGCGTTACCGCGCGGCGCAAGCGCAATGTGCGCCGCCTGGGAGACCTTGAAGCCCTGCGCGAAAAACGCCGTACCGCAATGCGCGCGCAAGGAAATGTGAGCCTGTCGGCCGGTGATGCCGATGCGTCCGGCAAGCTGGTGATCGAAGTGAAGGGCCTGTACAAGTCGTTCGGTGACCGGCCGATTGTGAGCGATCTGAACCTGCGTGTGCAGCGCGGTGACCGCATTGCCATCACCGGGCCGAACGGCGCCGGCAAGACAACCCTCATCCGCCTGATTACCGGACAACTGGTCCCTGATGCGGGCACGGTACGTCTCGGCACAAATCTTGAAATCGTGTCACTGGAACAGGACCGGACCTCGCTGAAACCGGGTACGAGTTTGCGTGATGCGCTCACCGGTGGCGGTTCGGACCAGGTGATCGTCAACGGTGAGGCGCGTCATGTCATGTCATGGATGCAGGATTTCCTGTTTCGCCCGGAACAGGCACGCACACCGGTTGACGTCCTGTCGGGTGGCGAACGCGGTCGCATCATGCTGGCGCGCGCCTTGTCGAAGCCATCCAATTTCATGGTGCTCGATGAGCCGACCAATGACCTTGACCTGGAAACACTGGACCTGATGCAGGAACTGCTCGCCTCGTACACGGGCACAGTGCTGCTGGTCAGCCATGACCGCGATTTCATTGACAAGGTGGCCACGTCAACCCTGACATTCGAGGGAAATGGCGTGTGGCGCGAATATCCCGGTGGATATACCGACATGATGCGCCAGGCAGGTGAGGCACGCGCGGAAGTTAAACGCGCCGGAGATGTAAGGCCGGTCCACAAGACCACCCGTGCCGGCACAACTGCGCCTGACGCACCCGGCACACCGCATAAGCGCAAGATGTCCTTCAAGGACAAGCATGCGCTTGAGACCCTGCCCAAAGACATCAAGAAACTGGAAGCCAGCATTGCGGTGTTGCAGCAAAAGATGGCGGTCGCCGATTTTTATGCATCGAACCCTGAAGGTTTCGAGACTGCAGCAACTGATCTCAAGGCTGCACAAGCCCGGTTGGCCGGTGCAGAAGAACGCTGGCTGGAACTGGAAATGCTGCGCGAGGAGTTTGAGGGCTGATCACGGGCAATGTCTGCAAACTGCTTCAGCACCTCGTTGAATGCCGCTGTTTTCCGCTGTTCGGTCGCGCCTGCGCTTTACCTTTGCTTCAACATCAAGCATTGCTCATGCATGCCTGAAGAATTTGCAAGGTAGCGACGAATGGCCGACACAAACAAATCCTATCTCATCGGAGTGGATACCGGCGGCACGTATACTGATGCAGCGGTGCTGGACGCTGCAAGCAACGAGGTGCTGGCCAGCGCGAAGGCGCTGACCACGCGAGGTGACCTGGCGGTCGGCGTATGCGAGGCCATCGAGTGTGTGCTGACGGCCCTGGGGGACGATACCGCAAGTACAGCGTCGCGCGTGAAACTGGTCTCTGTTTCCACGACACTTGCCACCAATGCCGTAGTAGAAGGCCACGGCTCGCCGGTTTGTGTTGTGCTCGTCGGGTTTGATGACACCATGGTGCAGCGATCCGGGTTGAGTTCGGCGTTTCCGGGGCTTGTCGTCGAACGGGTTGCCGGCGGGCATGATCACAATGGCGGCGAAGCCGCTAAGCTGGATATGGAGGCGCTCGCCGCGATTGTCGAGAAACATGCAGGCTCGGTGGAGGCCTTCGCTGTTGCTTCACAGTTTGCGGTCCGCAACCCGGCACATGAACTGGCGGCTCGCGACTTCATCACCGGGCGGACGACTTTGCCGGTAACGATCTCGACAGAGCTGGCTTCGGCCCTTGATGCACCCAGGCGTGCGTTGACGGCGGCACTCAATGCCCGGCTGATTTCCCGCATCTCATTATTGATAAAGGCGGTGCAGCACGCCATGACGCGGTTCGGTATAGATGCCCCGTTGATGATGACCAAGGGCGACGGCTCGCTGGCGCGCGCTGAAACGGTGGCGTTTCGCCCCATTGAAACAGTGTTGTCGGGACCTGCTGCCAGCTTGGTTGGTGCGGCCACCTTGTCCGGCCTGACCGATTTCATCCTGTCGGACATGGGCGGGACGACGACGGACCTGGGTGTGCTCGAATCCGGCCGCCCGCAAGTCAACGAACAAGGGGCAGACGTCGGCGGGTGGCGCACCATGGTTCAGGCCATTGACGTGCGTACCCTGGGCCTTGGCGGGGACAGCG
>CAYRLR010000445.1:0-3198 GCA_964424975.1 uncultured Anderseniella sp. | reverse complement strand
CGTAAACATTGCTGGCAACCAGCTGATTGCGCGCGCGCTCGACAAGGTCTTCCGAAACGCCCTGTTCAAAAAACCTGTGCAATGCCGCATCCAGCGCCTCTTCAGCCGCCTTGACGCCAACTCCGGGTGCCGGCGCAAGGCCTATGCTCAGTTCGCCGCCGTCAAGTGTATCACCATTGTGCCACGCAGATACCTGCGAGGCGATTTTCTGGCGGGTGACCAGTTCGGTATAGAGGTAGGAAGACGACCCGCCGCCAAGCACCTGCCCCAGAACGTCGAGCGCTTCAGATACACCAGGAGCGGCCTGGTTGATACCAGGCACAAGGTATGTGCGTGCGATCGACGGGTTGGCAACGCGCGGATCAGACATTTCAACCCGCTTGGCGGCAATCGGCGTCGGCTCCTGCGTTCGAGCGCGCAGCGGTGTCGGGGCCGTGTTCTTCAGTTTGCCGTAATACTTGACGGCCAGTTCCCTGACCTTGGCCGGATCCACGTCTCCGGCCACCACCAGAGCGGCGTTGGACGGTGTGTAGTACTTGCGATAGAATGCCTTGGCATCTTTGGCAGCAAGTTGTTCAACCTCCGACATCCATCCAATCACCGGGCGGCCATAAGTGTGTGCGGTATAGGTTGCCGCAGAAAGCTGCTCGCGAAGCAATGCGGCGGGATTGTTGTCGGTGCGTGAGCGACGCTCTTCCTTGACGACTTCCAGCTCGGTCTTGATGTCCTTGTCGTCGAAAACAGCATTCGCCATTCGATCAGCGCCCAGATCCATGACCAGTTCGAGCCGATCGGTCGCAATACGTTCGTAATAGGCGGTAAAATCATAGCTGGTGAATGCATTGTCTTCACCACCGTTCAGACGAATGATTTTTGAGAATTCACCCGGCTTGAGGCGCTTGGTTCCCTTGAACAGCAGGTGTTCGAGATAGTGGGCTATGCCGGATTTGCCGAGTTCCTCATCCGCAGATCCCACGCGGTACCAGACCATGTGAGTGACCACCGGCGCCCGGTGATCAGGGATGACAATGACCTTCATACCGTTTTCCAGCGTATATTCGCTGACATCAATGTCGAGTGCGCGCACAGGCACCGCAGATGCCGTCATTGCCAGCACGAGGCCAAACAGTGCCACGGACACGGAACGATAGTTTTCGGACAGGCTGAACATTATTGATTTGAGCAAGACAAACTCCAAAATGGCATCACAAAATCATCAAGCAAGCTTTGATCTGACTGCCTATGTATCGCAGCGATACGCGGTATATGGGCACCACAATGCTGCTCCAAAACCCAGGAATGATCAGAATTTCGTTTCCTGGTTGCAACAACCATGAACCCTGCTGATCCAGGCAACTCACCTTGGCGCACCATGCATGAATTGTGTTTTGAATACTACTGAACTATTTGTAACCAAGCCGTTGCTTGCGGCCCGTACGTTGCCAGGGAGCCGGTCTGCAACCTCAGACCAGTTTTATGGATTCAATTGAACCCATGTCGGCCTAGTCGCTTGACCAGAGCTCACCCGAATTGAACACGGTGCCATAACTGGGGTTCTTGGCGCGCTCCATTTCGATTTTCTTGGCGCGTGCTTCCTTGTCCAGAACCGCCTGCTTCTTGCGTGTTCCGTCAGCGTTGTAAGGGTTTATGCCGTGGCGCAGATAGGGTTCATCAGCCGGATTGCTCCTTTGCGTAACATTATTGGCAGTTCCGGCAGTGCCGTCGCCAGGGGCCGGCGGCGCCTGGTAGGCCTGCTGTTGCGGTGCTGGCGTGGCATTCTGCCAGGCCGGCTGCTGCGTTTGTGGCTGTGGCGGCGGAGGTGCCTGATAGGTCTGGGCGGACCCCCGCTGACCTTGCTGAACCTGCAGGCCATTACCTCGGGCGGGTGCATTGGCAGCACCAGGCGAGCGCAGCGACAAGTCAGGCGGCACCGACAGCGGCTGATTGGAGACAATCGCACCGTTTTCGTCCCCCCGATTGCCAGAGTCGAAAGCATCCAGGACACTGGTTTCTGAACACGCCGCCAGAAACGGCAGAGCAAGCAACGCCAGTCCGGTTCGCATGTTAAACTTAAGCGTCATCTCGGAAACACTCCCATTGAAATTTGCGTTCGCCATCACTGCACGATGAAAACTGCGTCACGCCTGACAGCCGTTTAGGGCAAAAGCATGACCTGATGCGATCACACCAAGTCACATACCCGTCTGTTTTTCCTCATGTGTAAATGAGTCATACATCAGCACCAGCACTCCTGCAACGATGGCCATGTCGGCGACGTTGAAGACATACCAGCTAAACCCGGCATAATAGAGGTGGAAAAAATCCGCCACGGCTCCATGCAGCAGCCGGTCAGTTGCGTTGGCGAGCGCGCCGCCCAGCACCAGCCCGATGGCTGCCGCCACGAATGGTCTGGTCTGGCGCGCCAACCACAGCCACAACAATGCCGCAGCCACGACTGACAACACGATCAGTATGCCTCGCACAGCCTGTGAGTGAGACGCAAACCAGCCATAGGAAATCCCGTAATTCCAGACCATCACCAGATCAAACCCCGGCATCACCTCCACGGGCTGGTGCCGGCTGATGTCAAATATCGAGATCATGTACCACTTGTGCACCTGATCAACGAGGTAGGTCAGCGCCGCGAAGCCTGCTCCAACAGCAGACAACCGGCCCCAAAACCTTGGCACAGAGACCATCAGACGGTCACGCCCAACCTGGCCCACTCGCGCAAGGCATCGGCATCGCGAGGCGTCACGTCAGGATATTCGGCATCACTGCCAACCTCGGGCAGAACTTTCCATGAGCGGGCACACTTGGTGCCCCTGGCCTTTGCCGGCACAACGCAAACACCGCGGACTTCATCCAGCCGGTAAGCGTCTGTCGGGCCTTCGCCCTGCTCCACCTTTGCATCCGACGTAATGCAGATTTCAGCCATGTCGATATCGCGCACCGCAGCAGACAGTGCCTCATCGGCTATATAGACAACAGGAGCAGACTCCAGGGAGGACCCGATGCGCTTTTCACGGCGTTCGATTTCCAGCGCGCCGGTTACAACGGAGCGCACCTTCATGATCTTCGCCCACCTGGCTTCAAGATCGCGATCGCGCCAGTCTGCAGGTACCTCTGGAAACTGAACCGTGTGAACGCAATTGGCTTCACCATGGCGCTGTGTCCAGGCCTCGTCACAGGTGAACA
>CAYRLR010000444.1:0-3211 GCA_964424975.1 uncultured Anderseniella sp. | reverse complement strand
TTCTGGTGGTGCCTTGTTGATTGAGAGGACTATGCGTGGGCCAGAGCAACCTGGGTTCAAGCGAACCCAGGTTGCTCTGGCACATTGAAAGCGATCAGGCTTATGAGTTTCAGGTATAAAGCCCGCAAGTCACCCTGACCCGGTAACCGCTGCCTACATGGGGCACCAGACCGGCTAACTCAAGGGTTGAGAACATGAAAGCTCAACAAGATCATTCAAATTCAAGAGCTTGACCATCTCGCAGTATGGCGTCGACCTGGTCCACGAAGGTGTTGGATCCTGCTTCATGCAGCACCAGTCCGGGCAATAGCCGGGACGGGGCTTTTGAGCCCTTGGTTCCCCGCACGATAATCCGCGAAGCGGCATCGTTACGATGCGCGCGCAGCGGCATAA
Organism: uncultured Anderseniella sp.; assembly: GCA_964424975.1. Taxonomy (GTDB): domain Bacteria; phylum Pseudomonadota; class Alphaproteobacteria; order Rhizobiales; family Aestuariivirgaceae; genus Anderseniella. The sequence goes on along the minus strand of CAYRLR010000444.1, from coordinate 2,818 downwards.
CAGTCAGGCCACCGAGCTTCGGCGCCATCGCCGCCAGCAACTGATGCAGTGAAGTCGCCGGGTGGATGATTGAAACCGTACCCCGGGGCTTGACCGTGTTCACCATGACCCTGATCCAGGTTTCCAGGTCACCGGCCTTCAACAGATGGGCTTGTGCCCGCAGACTGTCGACGGGAGCCTGAACCGTGTGGTCTTCAAAAAACGGGGGATTGGCAAAGGCGTGTGAAATACTGCCGGGAGTCGGCCAGTCCATCTGATCGGGGCGCATGGAATCGCGCACATCGCCCTTCAGGACGCTGATCTGCTCGTGCAGCGAGTTGCGTCTGAAGTTTTCTTCTGCAATCAGCGCGTACCGGGATGCGATTTCAACACCGGTAATGATGATGCCGGGCACCCTTCTGGCCAGACATGCGGCCGCAACGCCGGTGCCGATACCTGCTTCAAAAAAGGTCTCCCCGTCCGATGCCGGTATCGATGCAGCCAGCAATACCGCGTCTATGCCGGCACGATAGCCCTTTTCGGGCTGCAGTATTTGCAGTCTGCCGCCAAGGAAAGCATCATCGGACAGCCCTGCCTTGCTTTCTTGACCGCCATTGCGGCCACCTTGAAACACATCTTCCATTAAAGCCTCTTCCGCCTTCATCGACCCTGAATAACCAGTATCAACCCAGAATCATTCGCCCACATTCAGGCGCCCGCGAGATGCTTTCGCAAGCCTGCCTCGTTCAACACTCTGCGCGCGCGCAGTTCATCATCATCGTCAATCATCACCCGGCGCGGAAATGCGCCAATGGAGCCTTCAAGCACACTCATGTGAACGTCGAATACCTCGGCTCTCAGGCCTTCCTGGCCAAGCAGATCAACAACATACGAAACCAGCACTACATCATTTGATCGCAGCAACTCGCGCATGGATAAAACTTACCTTCCGGCAATTAACAAACAGTTCCTGCAACAACTCTAGTTCAACGCACCACATGCGGCCATAGTGCTCTTGCTGGCAGCCTGAACGCCGCTTATGTTCTGGCATGTAAACGATAAAGACAGCGGTGGAGTTAATTCATTGGGCGTAGTTGTTCCTTTAAGTGCAGCAGAATCTAAAGATGCAAGCCTGTCTCCCTTGCTGGCCCTGGTGGCAAGCGACATGGAGAAGGTGAATGCGCAGATTCTGTCGCATGCCCAGTCTCACGTGGAATTGATCCCGGAACTTGCCCAGCACCTGATTGATTCAGGCGGCAAACGTCTGCGTCCGATGCTGACCATCGCCGCTGCGCGCCTGTGCGGTTATGAAGGCAACCATCACATCGATCTTGCCACAGCTGTCGAGTTCATGCACACGGCGACGCTGCTGCACGACGATGTGGTCGATGAAAGTGACCTGAGGCGCGGGCGGCGCACGGCACGCCTGATCTGGGGAAACCAGGCCAGCGTGCTGGTGGGTGACTACCTGCTGGGCCAGGCGTTCCGCATCATGGTGACAACAGGTTCGCTTCCCGCGCTGAAAGTGCTGGCTGAAGCCGCTTCGATTATTGCCGAAGGCGAAGTGATGCAGCTGGCCGCAGCGCACAACACATCAACCACCGAAGATGCCTATCTCAAGGTGATCAACGCGAAGACCGCGGCGCTGTTTTCAGCCGCCGCAGAGGTCGGCGCCCTGATTGCCGGGCGCAATGATGCCGAGCGCGAGGCGCTTGAATCCTATGGCCGCAATCTCGGCGTCGCCTTCCAGCTTGTGGATGACGCGCTGGATTATTCCGGCAAGCAGGCTCAACTGGGAAAAAGTGTCGGCGATGATTTCCGCGAAGGCAAGATCACCCTGCCGGTGGTGCTGTCATACCGGCGTGGCGATACCGAGCAGCGCAAGTTCTGGAAGCGCGTGATGGAAGACGGCGACCAGCGCGATGGCGACCTTGAGACAGCCATTGGCCTGATGACGCAACACGGTGCACTTGAAGCAACCATCGAACGCGCCCGCCACTACGGCGCCATTGCTCGCGACGCAATGGAGATATTCCCCGAAAGCGATCACAAGTCCGCCTTGGTGGATGCGATCCGGTTTTCCGTCGCCCGGGCGCACTAGATATTGAATTCAGTGGATTGAGCAAAGTTGCTCGCGTCCACGGTGTTCCAGCAGTTTCATCCATCTTTGTGGATGGATATTGCTCCAGGTCGTGAGTTCATGGCCTAAACCAGAGCAGTTGCAACAACCCACCATTCGTGGTGGTCCTGCGCCAGGGTCTTCGCGGCCGCAGCGGCGTCTTGGGCATCTGCAAACAGCCCGAAACAGGTGGCCCCCGACCCGCTCATGCGCGCCAGCCCGCAGCCCGGTAATTGCCCCACAGCCCCCAACACATCTGAAATGACCGGCTCCAGGTGACACGCAGCCGGTTCCAGGTCATTGCGGCACAGTGCAAGCCAGGCCAGCGCGGCACCGGTGTCGGTTGCATCTGCAAACGCATCCGTGATTGCCGCATTGGCCTTGCTGCCGGGTGCCAGTCCCAGATGCCTGAAAATGCTTGCCGTCGAGACCCCGACCAGCGGGTTGACCAGAACGGCATGCAGCCGCGGGGCATCAGGCCAGGGATCGATGATGTCGCCGATGCCGCGCATCCGGCAGGCCGTTGAGCGAAGGCAAACCGGCACATCGGCACCCAATTGCAGCGCAGTCGCGGCCAGTGCCGGTTCGTCAATTGCCAGGTCATTGAGGCGGACAATCGCGCGCAGGGCAGCGGCTGCATCAGCCGAACCGCCGCCAATGCCGGACGCAACGGGAAGCTGCTTGTGCAAGTGTATGGCACATGGCTGAACCTCGCCGGGA
>CAYRLR010000443.1:0-3220 GCA_964424975.1 uncultured Anderseniella sp. | reverse complement strand
GTCAGGCCCGCCCCCGCGGAGCGCAGCCGTCAGGCTGCTTGCGTGAGCGAAATAACATAACTCGAACTAGACCCGACTGGCCGTCGCACGCAGTGCGCCCCAGCGGAGCGCAGCCGAAGGCTGCTGGCGTGAGCGGTATAAAACCAAACCAACCCCCCCCTCAATACCCTAATTGTCGTCCATCTTGAGCGCGGCGATGAAGGCATTCTGCGGAATTTCGACACGGCCGAACTGGCGCATCTTCTTCTTGCCTTCCTTCTGCTTGTCCAGCAGCTTGCGCTTGCGCGAGACATCGCCGCCATAACACTTCGCTGTCACGTCCTTGCGCATGGCCGATATGGTTTCACGCGCAATCACCCGGCCGCCAATGGCTGCCTGGATGGGGATCTTGAACATGTGGCGCGGGATCAGCTCTTTCAGTTTTTCAACCATGGCACGGCCGCGCTGTTCGGCGCGCCCGCGGTGCACGATCATCGCGAGTGCGTCCACCGGCTCTTCGTTGACCAGCACGTGCATGCGCACCAGGTCACCGGGCTCATAGCCGATCATCTTGTAGTCGAAACTGGCATAACCGCGCGTCACCGATTTCAGCCGGTCATAGAAGTCAAACACCACCTCATTGAGTGGCAATTCATAGATCAGCATGGCGCGCGAACCGGCATAGGTCAGTTCTTTCTGCCGGCCGCGGCGGTCTTCGCACAGTTTCAGAACCGCTCCGAGATATTCGTCCGGTACCAGAATGGTCGCCTGAATCCACGGCTCGTCGATGGTATCGATATAGTTGGGCTCCGGCATGTCCGCCGGGTTGTGCAGTTCCAGCACGTCGCCCTTGATCTGGTGGATATTGTAGATCACCGACGGTGCGGTTGTGATCAGGTCGATGTTGAATTCCCGCTCCAGCCGGTCACGCACGATTTCCAGGTGCAGCAACCCCAGGAATCCGCAGCGGAAGCCAAAACCGAGAGCTGCGGAGGTTTCCATTTCATAGGAGAAACTGGCGTCGTTGAGGCGCAGTTTGCCCATGGCCTCGCGCAGGTCTTCAAACTCGGCCGTATCTACGGGGAAGAAGCCGGCAAACACCACGGGCTGAGCCGGTTTGAAGCCGGGCAGGGCCTTGGCGCACGGGCGCTTTTCCTCGGTGACTGTATCGCCGACGCGGGTGTCGGCCACTTCCTTGATGGCGGCGGTAAAAAAGCCGATCTCGCCGGGGCCAAGGTCGGCCACCATGTCCCTTTTGGGACGGAACACACCAACCCGGTCGACAAGGTAATTGGCGTCGGTGGACATCAGTTTGATGCGCATGCCCCTTTTGAGCCGGCCATCCAGGATGCGCACCAGCACGACGACTCCGAGATAGGCGTCGTACCAGCTGTCCACCAGCAGGGCCTTGAGCGGTTGCTCCGCATCGCCTTTCGGGGGCGGCAACTGGTGAACAATGGCCTCCAGGACTTCCTTGATACCGATGCCGGACTTGGCGGAAATTTCCAGCGCACCGGAGGCATCCAGCCCGATCACGTCTTCAATCTGCTTGCGCACCCGGTCGGGCTCCGCTGCCGGCAGGTCGATCTTGTTGAGCACCGATACGATCTCGTGGTCGTTCTCAATCGCCTGGTACACATTGGCCAGTGTCTGGGCTTCCACGCCCTGGGCAGCATCGACCACCAGCAGTGAACCTTCCACCGCCGCCAGCGACCGGTTGACCTCGTAGGCAAAGTCAACATGGCCGGGTGTGTCGATCAGGTTCAGCTCATAGGTCTCGCCATTGTCTGCGGTATAGTCGAGGCGCACGGTCTGGGCCTTGACGGTAATGCCGCGTTCGCGCTCGACATCCATCGAGTCCAGTACCTGTTCCTTCATCTCGCGCGCAGTCAGCCCGCCACATGTCTGGATCAGCCGGTCTGCCAGCGTGGACTTGCCGTGGTCGATATGCGCAACGATGGAAAAATTGCGGATGTGTGATGTGTCTGTCATGCGCTGGTGTTTGGCAGTGGTTGAGGTTTCCGTCAAGCGGACAAATTGTGCAGCTTCGGCGCCATGTACGGGGCCTTTGAGCATCTGATGCCGCCGGTGGCGTTGCAGCAAGAATAATTGGTCTGGGTGCTGGACTGCAATCTGGAATTATTCTAAAAACATAATCTGAGCAATCATCTCCCGTTCCCAACCAAGAAGACCGCTGCCAGTGAAACCTTTTGCCGACCTGTCTGAAAAAGAAATCCTCGCCCTGGCCATTGCAAGCGAGGACGATGACGCGCGCACCTACATGGCATTTGCCAATTCGCTGCAGGAGCAATATCCCTCGTCTGCCCGTGTATTCATCGATATGGCGGAGGAAGAACACGAGCATCGCCGCAGGCTCACGGAACTGTTCCAGACCAAATTCGGCGACTTTATTCCCCTGATCCGCCGATCCGACGTGGCCGGTTTCGTCAAGCACAGGCCTGCCTGGCTGATGCAGCAATTGTCACTGGACGTGGTGCGCAAACGTGCCGAGGTGATGGAGCTTGAAAATTACCGGTTTTACAAACAGGCCGCCGAACGTACATCGGATGAAGATGTCAGAAAGCTGCTGCTGGATCTCGCGGAAGAGGAAAAGGGCCATGAGAGCTTAGCCGCCAAGCTGACCGAAAAGCATCTTGATGCCGACACCAAGCTGGATGAGGCCGACGCTGAAAAACAGCTGTTCCTGTTGCAGGTCGTACAGCCTGGGCTGCTGGGCCTGATGGACGGTTCGGTCTCGACGCTTGCACCGCTGTTTGCGGCCGCTTTTGCAACCCATGACACCTGGCAGACATTTCTGGTGGGCACGGCTGCCTCGATCGGGGCGGGCATCTCGATGGGCTTTGCCGAAGCGCTCTCGGATGACGGAGAACTGACCGGGCGCGGCCACCCGTGGATCCGCGGGTCTGCTGCCGGCATCATGACAGCCATAGGCGGGCTGGGCCACACGCTGCCTTACCTGATCAACGACTTCTGGACCGCGACGCTCCTGTCGATCATCATCGTGTTCATTGAGCTGTGGGTGATCTCGTGGATCCGCTGCAAATACATGGACACACCGTTCCTGCGGGCGGCGTTCCAGATTGCGGTAGGCGGCTTCATCGTGTTTCTGGCGGGCATCCTCATCGGCAGTGCCTGACAAGAGCGATATCCATCCATATGGATGGATAAAATTGCTTTAGCACATTGGAATCGAGCATCTTCGTTGTGTCTACCTGACCGA
>CAYRLR010000442.1:0-3224 GCA_964424975.1 uncultured Anderseniella sp. | reverse complement strand
CATCCAATGGTGCTGGAATTACGCATTCTTTTTACTCCAGTTTCTGAGTGCGTCCCGGCCTCGCTCCTGATCGTGTTGGTTCTTCAAAAGCAAGCCGATTGCCCGGTTGGCATTTTCTCTTTGCTCAACCAATCCGCCAGCACCGTTGGCACTCTGATTCCTGAGTGCCACCATCCAGTTCAACAATTCCGCAGTGGCAGGTTTCTTGCCAAGTGCCGGCTTCAACCCGGTACGCAGATGATGAAAGAATGCCAATGCTTCCTTTGCCAAAGGCGTATTGCCGAATTCGCTTCCCAGGCGTGCCGCCACGATGTCTTCCAGAAAGTATGCCTCTTGCGGGTCTTCCGTCTCGTTCTCACTCCGGCTCTGCGGAAACGGAATATTGTAAAATGCACAACGTCGCAAAAACGGCCCCGGCAACTGACGCTCTGAATTGCTGGTAACAACAACGATAGGCCTCAGTGCGGGGCTTTCAATTTCAGGTGTCTGATGATCTCCAAGTTCACGAACCCGAAACTGCATGTTTGAGATTTCATCCAGCAGGTCATTGGGAAAATCTCGCGGCGCCTTGTCAATTTCATCAATCAACACCACAGACCTTTGCGGCGTCCCTGGGTGTTGGAAACGGGTAGAGTTTTTCGGCAGCAGTGGTCCTAGGGAACTTGCCTCATGCGCAGCGAGAATGGCTTTCCCCAGTGCGGCATATTCTATAAAATTTCCAGGTTGCGAAGCGCGTCTTCGTTCTTCTTCCACGTGTTCTGCAAGTTGAGAAGCTGAAAAACGTCCCAACGCGTCATACGTGTAGAACAGATCGGTCGCCACCGACGTAGACTTGGCAACAAATTTGTAAACCTCTGGAATTTTGAAATGGTGTCCGACCCACCTGGCACACTCCGTCTTGCCGGTGCCCGGTTCCCCGGTCAGCAACAACGGCATTCCCAATTCAACGGCAACTTCCGCAGCATCCACAAGCTCCGGGTGGGGAATGTAGTACTCGGCGGCCTGATTTCCCGCCGAACCCTTATGCTCACTCAACATTTCTCAACCCCTTGTTCTTTTGACGTTTTCTCCGCATCAGCAAGTGTTTCAGTGTCTATCACTCGCTTCCAGAAACTCCTGCCAGGCAGGCGTGTTCCGAACCAGTTCGTAGAACTCCCGCATGCTGTAGTCGGCATCATCTTTTGCAAAACTCTCAGACATGTGCTGCTCGAGGCGGCCCAGATTGAGTATGTCGCTTTGCCCGTAATTCTTTACTTCTTCGTGGCTTAGCCACCCCTCAAAATGCAGACTGGTGATGTCCTGGAGGCGCCTTGGTCTGGACAGTTTGCCAGACAGATCAGTTGGCAGGTCCTTGTAAATTTCATCGAGAGCGGGTTCGCTCAGTACCGCGAGCACGGCGCAAATCGGTGTGTGAATTTCAGAGTTTGTAGAATATTTGATGTCATATTTGGCGACGCAGCTTTCAACCGCTTTTATCCAGATACCGATCCACTCCAGATGTCCTCCGGCTTCAATCCTGTCTGCTCTCAGCTCGCCGTAGATGATCATCGGCCGGTTCGCTGTAATGTTTTCCTGAAAGGCTATGTCGATGGACTTCTGGTCAAACAGGATGTCAAGATCTTCTGCAAAGAATTCCAGCTCGGCGGTAGGATCAATTTCCACCAGTGACCTTGACCATGTTTCCAGAGTATCGCCGCCATCGGCCTTCCATAGCTGCGGCCCGTCAACTTCCGCTATGCGCCAGGCAAATTTGTCGAATGCATCCGCAGAAACACAAGGCACCACATAGTGCCCCAAACGATGTTGGTGCATAATTTGTCGGTTGATCTGCCCGGCGTTCCTGTCGCGATTGGCCAGATAAGGCAACCGGTTGAGCTCAAACGATGGCTCCACATCAGCAATGAGCGGGCCGAATTTAAACAGCTTGTCTATTTTATTCAGAGCAGCCTGGAATTTTCCCACCGGATCCTTTGAAAGATCTGCAACCTGTATGCTTGAGTAGATAAACGGCTGTTCCTCAAGTGAATCAAAACTGACCGCCACAAGCTTACCCATCTTGCGGGCATAATAAATTTCATCGGCAAAAACGCTGGAATCTTTAAACTTGGCTTCTTTGGACCAGAACACCAGCACGGCATCAACCCGCTTCAGCGCGTCCTCGATAGAATCGTTCCATTCATCGCCGATATCTATGCCTTCAACCAGTTTACACGCAGGCTTGAATGAGGAACCTTCAGCTATTTCGTCCGGTCGGTCGATCCATAACTTGATATTTCCGGGATTGGCCTCCAGCAATCGGTCCAGAAAGCCGGTCAGACGCATCTTGTCTTCTGAGACGTGAGAGATGAAAACCTGTTTCAAGTGATCTATCCCCGACCGGCACCAGTGGGCAGATCATGCCCTGCCACAACACGATCTGCACATTCTGGATTGTTTTGACGCCATGTCAAGATTTTGCCCAGCGCCGTCCCTCTTGAAACAGGTTTTACCAGCCTGTTTCAATTGGCATGGTCGCGCACATCCCCACCCCGGGGCGGACAACGACCACAAACCACCTCCACCGTCTCCCGCAGGAGCACCCGTAAACTCGCACAATTGCGGGCTTGCTTATTGCTTCAGCAGATATCTTGCAGGCTCAATCCACGCAAATCATTACGACACGACAAAACACAATCACACAAGAGATGCCGGACAGTACCCCGACCACCGAAACAATTCCGCCAATGTGCGACCGATGCAAGCAGGACAATCGGGAATTGAGCATGAAACTGTTGCCGGCCGGATATGCCGGTGTCCGTCATCGACATGCAGCTGCACGACCCCGGCCCTCAACCAATAATCTTGCCGCCCTTGTCCGTATCCAGTGCTGCCATCATGTTCCTGGCCGTCAGTCCGGTTACCTGATGGCGCCATCGTGGCGCGATTTCCGCTATCGGAGCCAGCACGAATTCCCGTTCGGCAATGGCGGGATGAGGCAGCACCAGTTCTGCATTGACCGATTGCTCGACGCCTTCTTCCATAACCATGCCATCATAGTCCAGAATGTCGAGGTCGAGAGTTCTCTGTCCCCAGCGCTCGCGCCGTTCGCGTCCCGCCGAGCGTTCAATGGCGCGCAATGCGTGCAGCAAATCCAGCGCCGGCAGACGGGTTTCTATACGGGCCACGGCATTGATATAGGCGGGTTGATCCTGCCTGCCGAACGGCGTGGTTTCAATCAGTGTGGA
>CAYRLR010000441.1:0-3233 GCA_964424975.1 uncultured Anderseniella sp. | reverse complement strand
CGATCGGATGGCTGTCGACAATCAGCCAGGCAGGCGTGGCCAACCTTGCGCCTTACAGCCAGTGGCAGAACCTGACATTCGATCCGCCCATGGTGATGTTCGCGGCAAACCGCTATCCCGACGGCCGGGTCAAGGATACGGTGCAAAATGCGCAGGCGACCGGCTGGTTTGTCTGGAACATGGCGACCTGGGAGTTGCGCGATGCGGTCAACATATCCGCCATGGCGCTTGCTGCCGATGAGGACGAGTTCAGCCATGCCGGTGTTACCAAGGCCAAAAGCGTTCACTGCGCCGTGCCGCGCGTAGCCGAAGCGCCTGCCCACTTTGAATGCCGGTATCTGTCCACCCATACGCTGGAAGGTGATTCACCGGTTGGCACGGTGGACGTGGTGTTCGCCAGGGTCGAACGTATTCATGTGGCGGACGACTATGTGGATGCGGCCGGCAAACTCGATATCGCAAAGCTGCAGCCGATCGCGCGCATGGGCTACTATGACTACACCGTGGTTCGCGATGTTTTCGAAATGCGCGTACCTGATGCCGGTGACGAGGCAGCTGCCGGGCTTGAGGGCAAGGTTGTGCGCTGAGTGCGCCCACGCGCTGGATGCGCCCACGGCAATACAATGGCCACCGGGACTACTCAGCCTGCTTGTGAGCCCTTAGCACGATCCAGGGTTCGACATCACCCGCCAGTCCCATGTCTTTGCCCGTGGATGCATCATCGACGACAAAGCCGGCCTTGTTCAGGTGTTCAGTCAGCTCGGATTGCGAATAATAGCTGTAGTGGCGCCCCAGACGGTCCCGGACCGAACCGGTGCCCAGTTTCATCCCGATGTGAAAATGTCCACCGGGGCGCAATGCGCGATACAATGCGAGCAGGTGCCGGGGGAAGTCTTCGGCTGATGCATGCAGCAGGCTGAAATTTGCCCATATGCCGTCATAGGCCGCCGCGGCGTCAATGTCATCGAAACCAGCCTGCCGCGCCCCGATATCATGGGTCTCGTTCGCCAGCCTGACCATTTCGGGCGAGGCATCGACTGCATCAACCACCAACCCGTGATTGCGCATTTCAGCGGCTGCATTGGCGGGCCCGCATCCCAGGTCAAGAACCCGGCCGCCCGGCTTGACCAGGCCTATAAAGGCCGAAAGATCGCGGTCGGGCGAGGTGCGCCTGGTAAACTTGGCGTACGCCTCGACCTGTTTGTTATAGGCAGCAATGGTTTGTTCATCGGACATTGTATCAAGGTTCCGGCGCAGGATGTGGAAACGGGTAATACCAAAGGCAGCAATTATTGACCCGTTTGATGGAGTCAAATCCGTTCACTCTGGCAGGCGCGGTGCGTAGCGCGATATTCTGTATCGGGCAAGCGCCGCAACGCATCAGATGGGCGGATTTGGCCCACCGAAGGCCGGTTTTTCGCGCCTGCCGGACGTCGTTATGCTCCACTTGTGGTCAACCAGACCACGGCGCGAAGCATGCCTAGCCAGCAAACGCGAAAAATCGGTCAAATGGGTCAATAATTACTGCCTTTGGTATAAGTCCCGCAACACATAGAGCATCATCCGGTCAGATGGAATCATCTGATCGGATAAAGATGCCCGATTCCAAAATGTAAGAGCAATATCCATCCCTACGTATGGATATTGCTCTCTGGCAATGAAATTCATTGCAGAAAAGAACCATGCCGATACTGGCCAGTTGTCCATCACGCCGCCACAATTCTCGGATGACTGGTGGCTATGAAAACATGTTCAACAACAGCTCTTATTCTCGGTCTGACGGCGCTTTTCTGCCTGCCGGCAGTGGCACAGGATTCACCTCTGGGCATGATTGTCTGGCAGGTGCAGGATCGCTACCGGTTCCTGTCCGGCGAGACTTTTTTCACACCGCATCGCAAGGCCGGTGAGGCGTTTGCCGCAATTGAGGCACCGCAAGACGAGTTTGGCCGCAAGAATATCGACGGCGAGTGGATCGGGCCGATACAGTTCGCCGAACGCAGGCTGGCAGCAGGAGCCATCAGGAACGGTCATGATGGCTGGGCAGCGCAGGCCTATACCACCAGCAAGGATGCCTTTACATGCTGGGACGCCGGCCGTCGGCGGGTGCGTGATGACTGCCTGAAGGCAGATGGCGCAGCAGGCTCAAGACTGTTTCCCGCGCAGGTCACCATATCGGCTTCGCTCGATGCTACCGCTGCCCGGGTATTCGCAGGCAAGCAGTGCGAATGGTTCCTGCACACCGGTGCGGACCAGGACTGGCGCACCGTCACACTGGTTGACTGCATAAAAGCCGCGCAACTGACCGTGCCCGTCAATGAGCAGTTCTCCATGCTGGCGCGCGTGCTGGACCCGGCTAGTGCAACCGGCATGCTGACCCAGGTGAGCAGCGTGTACCAGCAGGTGCAGGGCCGTCTGGTCGCGGGATTTGGCGACAGCTTCGGATCAGGCGAAGGCAATCCCGATTACCCGGCGAATTACTCCAAATCCGTTACCCTGGCAGATACGGCGCGGCCACAACCCACCACCTTGCCGCGCTGGCTTGATCCGGCTTGTCATCGGTCGGTCTATTCGCACCAGCAGCGCATTGCCATGCAGCTTGCCGCCGAACACCGCCATGCGGTGGTGAGCTATATCGGATATGCCTGCTCCGGTGCCTCGATTGCCAATGTGATGGCGTCGGTTGACACCGAGAGCGCTAACATTGAACCGGTCACTGACAAGAGCTTGCGCGACGCCGGTGTCAAGAAGGGGATTGCCACCACGGTTGCCCAGGCAGACTGGTCACAACTTGACCATGCCGTGCGCGACCTTTGTGCTGACGACGGCGCGGCAAATGCCGAAGATTCGCTCAAGGCATGCCGGGCGTGGCGTGGCAAGCCGGACCTGGTCCTGCTGAGCATCGGTGGCAATGATATCGGGTTTGCCAATGTGGTGAAGTGGGCGGTTGCCGGAACGGCGGTCGGGCAGGTGCGGTTTCTGTCAGGTGGCGAGAAACCCGGCACGATGCTGAAGCGTGCCGGCGGCAAGGAAGATCTGGCGGGTTGTTCAGGTGATGAGGCGGGTCTGCAGTGCCGGTTGGCAGAGCGCTATGCATCGCTTGCCGCGGCAATAGAAAACCGGCTTGGACTGACGGATCGCAGCCGGGTCGTAACCGGTCCGTATCCAGGCCCGATGGGGAATGAGGCAGGGGCGATCTGCTCGGCCGAAGCGGTCAATGAGGGCGCTGATTCAGA
>CAYRLR010000440.1:0-3235 GCA_964424975.1 uncultured Anderseniella sp. | reverse complement strand
TTACAGTTCTGGTTGCAATAAATGCCCAGGCACACAGTATGACGAGCAAGCCGCATACGCTCAGCGATATAGTGGGGTCGGGCCAGAGGGCTCCAAGTGCCGCTACCACCAGTCCGAAACGGATTGGAACTGAAAGCGGTTTCAGAAACCATCCGATGATCGCCATGCTGATACAGACCAGCCCAAATAGTACTGACGTCAATCCAAGCAAGGTATCTTGCGTTGTTCCGATCAACAACAGGCCGGGATGCATGACTATGGCAAAGGGAATCACGAAACCGGGAAGAGCCAGGAACATGGCTTGCCAGCCAGTCTTTGATGGCGATGTTTCCGCAATGCTGGCGGCGGCGTAGGCTGACAGCGCTACAGGTGGCGTCAGCATGGACAGGATGGCGAAGTAGAAGACGAAAAAATGGCTGACAAGAGGGTCAAGTTTGAACTGGATAAGGGCAGGGGCGATGAGAACAGCGCCCATGATGTAGGCTGATGTTGTGGGCATGCCGGCGCCGAGGATCAGGGTGGCGACCATTGCCATCACCAGCATCAATGAGAGTTCGTTGCCCGCGACACTCAGGATAATGGAAGTAAACTTGGTACCCAGTCCTGTGAAAGTGATTACACTGACGATCAGGCTGGCGAGTGCACAGGGAATGGCAACGCTGACACAGCGTTTGGCGGCGGTTACGAAGGAGTTGATGATCTCTGCGACACCGACCCGGGTCGAGGACCTGACCTGACCAATGACTATGGTCATCAGGATCACTTCCATGATCAGCGAGGTAATATCGTCGCCTTCAACAATGCGATAGACCAGCCACGCCAATGGCAGCAGCATGTGTCCGGAGGTTTTGAAGGTTTCCAGTACAGCAGGTACCTTGGAGGCTGGAATCAAGGGCAGGTTCTTGCGTCTCGCCTCCAGATCCACGCAGATCATTATGCTGCTGAAATACAGCAATGCCGGTAGAACGGCAGCCAGGACGATCTCCTTGTACGGAATCTGCAGGTAGTCTGCCATGATGAAGGCTGCAGCACCCATCACGGGCGGCATGATCTGTCCTCCAGTCGAAGCTACAGCCTCAACCCCGGCAGCAAAGATCGGATTATACTTTATCCGCTTCATCAGGGGGATCGTGAAGATGCCGCTGCTCATGACATTGGCGACAGCACTGCCGGATACGCTGCCCATCAGACCTGATGACAATACGGCAGCCTTGGCTGGCCCACCTTTATGAGCCCCGGTCAAGGCAAGCGAAAGATCGATGATCATTTTGCCACCGCCAAACGTCTCGAAAACGGCAGCGAACAGTATGAAATAGAAAACCAGCCCGACTGAAACGGCGGTCGGCACGCCAAGAACACCCTGAATGGTCAGGAACTGCGTATCTATAAATTCAGAAAAATTGGCAGCATTGTGTGCCAGCAGGCCAGGCAGACCGCCACCGAAGAACTGGTAGGCGAGAAAGGCAAGCCCGAGACAGGTCATTCCGATACCGAGCGTGCGGCGCGATACTTCGAACAACAGGCCGAGCAGGATAAACGTTCCCACATAGTCCTGTGGCAATACCGGGTCGAGGCCGGATATCCGGTCCGTGATCCGAGCCACGTCCAGCCAGATCAGCACAGGCGGCACCAATGCAATCAGCGCCAGTGCCTGGTTCAGCAATCTCGCCGGACGTTTGTAGCCGACGCTGGTCAACAGCAGAGCCATCGACAATGCAAATGCAACGTGGGCTGATCTTTTAATCAACTCATCCAGGTATGGCCAGAAGACAATTGCAACCTGGAAGATACACCAGGCAATTCCAACCGCGCCCACAGGGGAAAGGATTGCCTGCCACTTATTGTTGGTTCCGACTGTGTCGGCATTCTTGGTAACGTTCACAGAGAACAAATCCATTCATCCGGGCTCTGCTACGCAAGCAGAGCCCTAAAAATCACAAGTGTCCCGGTACGTTACTTCATCCAGCCCTTTTCAACAAAATACCGTTTGGCACCGTCATGGAGCGGAAGTGACAGATTCTCTGCTTTCCATCCTTGCGTTGCGCAATCGAATTTCGCCAGCGCCTTGTGCACAGCCTTGAACCGATCTTGATCTTCACAGATTGTCTTGACGATTGTATAGGCCACGTCATCCGACAATGCAGTCGTTGCAAACAGCGACGTTGTCGTGCCTGGATATTTTACATCCTTGGCCTGACCTTCAAAAGAATTGGCGGGCAGTACAGCTGTTGTCCACCCCTGGGCTTCCATTGTTTCCAGAACATCATCCGCCGGCTGCAGATAACTCAATGGAGTGCCGATGGCGATTTCGGTGAGCGCTGGATGGCCACGGGTTATCGTGTGTATCCACAAGTCTGACTTGCCTGTCGCCAAAGCTGTTTTCACGACACCGAACGAGCCAACTTTGTCATAGCGACCACCGGCAGCCGTCACTTCTTTCTCTGATGCGCCGGACAGATCCAGCAACTGCTCGCCGGCGAGACCGCCGATGCTGCCCTTGCCACGAAGCACCACTTTCATGTCCTTGTGTGCGGCGACATATGCCGGCAGGCTGGCATCATTCGGGTCTTTCCGGGCGACTACTGCCAGATAGTACTGATCAAAGCCACCGACCAGAGACCGCAAATTGTCGAGTGGCTTGGCATAGGCAACTTCACCGTTCTTGGCCCAGCCGGCCACCGAGGTCATTACGAAGCCGACGTCAAACTTGCCGGCCGCAAGCAAGCTCGGATTGGCTGTTCCGCCGCCTTTTGGAGGAGCGTCAACCACGGAGCCCTCGGGAAGTGTCTCCCGCAACATTTCCGACAACCGGGTGGAGTATGCAAACCAGCTCGACTTCGGACTGAATGAGGCAATAGACAGCTTCACAGGATCGGCCGCCCAGGCTGGCGAGGCTCCGAACATCGCCGCTGAAAGCGTGATACCTAACAGGGTTTTCGAAATTTTAGACATGTTATGCTCCTGATTGTTGTACGAATCCAGCGGGCTGAACATAACCCGATTTCAGTTTGAGTTTTGAGGTTGGCCATTGCCCGACAAACCACGCTCTGCAAAATCGTAACAAGCAAATCAGAAGCGGTCAACATATCTAATCAATTTAAAAATTCACCATTTAGTTCAATTACTTAATGTGTTTGTGGAGTGCAAAATCAGAGATGAAAATGTTTCGCTAACATGTTTAAAGCTTCTCAGAAGATGCTGCCGTCGCTGTGTTAGGGGCAGGGCTGCAAATGGC
>CAYRLR010000439.1:0-3265 GCA_964424975.1 uncultured Anderseniella sp. | reverse complement strand
TTCGGCGCACAGTTCGGCCGCGATCACCTCGATCTCTTCTATGGCTTCCAGCCCCATTTCATACTTGTCGCCGGGATATCCCAGCGAGGGCCGCGAGCCGAGCCCGGCGGACAGCATGGCTTCCGCGCGAGGGTTCATCACATTGGTCGCAGGATTGAGGTTGAAGCAATCGCGTTCATGGATGGTCTTGTTGTCTTGCGCCAGTTGATCCAGCCGCGCGCCAATTTGCGTGCTGGAGGCAAGCGCTGTTGCACCGGCGATGCGTTGTACCAGTGTTTCGCAAGGGGCGGGCACCCAGGGTCGTGGCGAAAGCGATGTCATTGCGGGCTCCTTGGTGAAAAGCGTTAGCACTGGCTGCAGATGCCCCAGATGACCAGCATCCGGGCTTGCGTGCAAATCAGAATTGCGAAATATTAGGGTTAGAAAAAGTGAGGCTAAAATGGCTGTTGCTCCCCCACGTCCGAAAGACATCCCGTTGACGGCACTCAGAGCCTTTGAAGCCGCCGCCCGGCTTGGGGGATTCGCTGCCGCATCCCAGGAACTGGGGGTGACGCCCGGCGCTATCACGGCACACATCAAGTCACTGGAAGCCGGACTGGGCGCGGTTCTGTTCGAACGCACCGCGCGCGGGGTCGAACTGAACGCACTGGGACGCGCGGTGCTGCCCGGCTTCACCGAGGCATTTGACGGGCTGGGGCTGGCGGTTCAGGCCTTGCGCACCGAAGCCGCGCCAAGTGCCGTGCATATTGCCGCCCTGCCATCGCTTGCACAATTGTGGTTGTCGCCGCGCCTGCCGGCCCTGCGCGCGGCAGCGCCTGATATTTCGATCTCGATCACCGCGATGGAGGCTCCGCCCAACCTTAAACGGGCACCTTATGATCTGAGCCTGTTCTACACTGAGCAGGCCGGGGGAGCCCTGTCGCGCGACGTGATATTTCCGGTCTGCGCGCCTTCGGTGGCTGAAAGGCTGAAATCACCGGAAGACCTGTCCCGGGTGTCATGCCTGTCGGATTCAACCTGGAGGGATGACTGGTCCACCTGGGCGTCTGCCGCAAATGCCGGCTTTTCAGCGCGAGGCCCCGTGTTCTCACTCTATACACTGGCGGTTGAAGAGACCGTCAACGGTGCAGGCGTGCTGATGGGGCATGAGGCCCTTGTCGCATCGCATCTGGCGTGTGGTGAACTGGTTGAACCGTTTGATCTGAGGGTGCCGCTGGAGCGCTCGCTTCGGCTGTGGTCGCAACGGCCGCTCAACCCCGGCAGCGCTGCTGGCCGGGTTGCGCGATGGTTGCAGGATAATTAGGTCCATCAGTCTTGGCCCCGGCATTCATCCGGTGCTCTTGTCCTGATCCCGGATCAGGAACCTGCAACGCTGAATCCGGCATTGGAATTGTGGGTCTATTGATGCAAGCGGGTTTGTATGGTCACTATGCCGGATCGCCAGATCAGCCAGAGAAAAGAGTCCTGCATAAATGCCGTTTCGGTTCGTCCACACCGCTGACATTCACCTGGACTCGCCGTTGCGTTCGCTTGCACTGCGAAATCCGGAGCTTGCTGACCTGATCGGCACTGCCACGCGCCTGGCATTCGTGAATGTGATCGACCTTTGTCTGGAAGAGCAGGTCGATGCCCTGATGATCGCTGGCGATCTTTATGATGGCGATCAGACCTCGATGAAGACGGCCGGCTTAATTGCCTCACAGAAAAAGCGTATCGACCAGTCATGCATCCAGACCTTCATCATCAGCTGCAACCATGACGCGCTCTCCAGGATCACCAAGGAACTCGTCCTGCCTCACTCCGTGAAAGTATTTGGTGGCCGTGCGGAGGCGATAACCGTTGAACGTCCTACGCTAGGGTTTCAGGTTGCGGTTCATGGCATCAGCTTCCGTCAGCCGCAAGCTCCCGAGAGCCTTCTGCCGAAGTTTGGTCAGCCCGTCGACGATGCAGTGAATATCGCGCTGATGCACACAAGTCTCGCAGGAGCACCCGGGCATGATCAGTATGCGCCGTGCAAATTGCCCGATTTGATCGACAGTGGCTTCGACTATTGGGGATTGGGCCATGTTCATAAACGCGAAGTGCACTGTGACAGGCCGGTGGTCGTCATGCCGGGCATGCCGCAGGGGCGCGATATCAATGAGGCGGGTGCAAAGTCAGTTACCCTTGTCACGATTGGCGATGATCGAAGGACCCACCTGGAAGAACGGTTTACCAGCATCGCCCAGTTCGAACGTGTGTCCGTGGATATTACCGGTGCCGAGGACTGGCGAGACATGGTTTCAGTGATCGAAACATCGCTCGCGGCGGCACGTGACCGGGCGACTTCGGAGCACCTCATCGCCAGATTGTCAGTCACGGGAGCGACCCCGCTGGCCTGGCAAATCCGGCGTGATTCCGATGTGCTCCATGCCGAGGCGACTTCGCGTGCCTCGATGATCGGGAGCACATGGATCGAAGCGATACAACATGATTATCGCCCGCAGATAGGTGATACCACTTCGGATACCGGAAATCCGGTCCTCGAGTTGCGCGAACTCATGGCCGATGACGCCAGTAAAGCCGAGGGCTTCAGGGCCGCTGCTACCGAGATTGCGCAGGAACTGCAGTCCCAACTGCCACGCGAATGCCGGCATATCCTTGGAGAAGATGAAGCGTCTTTCAGAAAAATCCTGGAACAGCTCATCGCAGACGGCAGCGAAGATGTGCTGGCCAGGCTGCATGAGCGCCGCCTCGATGATGCGGAGGCTGAATAGTGCGGCTCCAGCGACTCAACCTGACGCGGTACGGCATTTTCACCGACCATGTGATCGATTTCGGTTCTTGCGAGGCCGGTCAACCGGATTTTCACATCATCTATGGTCTCAACGAGGCAGGAAAATCCACAACATTTGCCGCATATCTCGACCTGCTCTTCGGCATCGAAACGCGCAGTCAATATAATTTTCTGCATCCCTACACCACGATGCAGGTCGGCGCTGTGCTGGAGATCGCCGAGCAAGCCCATGACCTGGTTCGGATCAAGAAGCAACACAATGACCTGCTGGATGCAAGCGGCCAACCATTGGACCAGAGGTTTCTTGCGGCAGCCCTGAGCGGTCTCGATCGGGATGCCTACAAGACCATGTTGTCACTCGATGATGACACGCTGGAGGCCGGGGGTGAAAGCATCCTGGCGAGCAAAGGCGATATCGGTCAGCTGCTGTTTTCTGCACGTACGGGTTTGGCGACCTTCAGCCGTACGCTTACCGGACTGCACGAACAG
>CAYRLR010000438.1:0-3270 GCA_964424975.1 uncultured Anderseniella sp. | reverse complement strand
GAACGGGAACATCTTGCGGTAGGACGACACGATCTCGCCTTGCGGATTGATCACCACAGAGGTGTTGTACACCTTGCCGTCGGCGGCTTTTTCGAAGAACGAGCCGGGGATCAGCCAGACATTGTGCCTGCGCGCATCATCGCAGAACTGCTTTATCGACTCGTTGTCGAAAGGTTGCGCGAAACGGTGCAGCGGGCCGTGCTGGGCCAGTTCACTGAACAAAACCATCTGGGTCCAGGGAAACCGCGCCATCAGAATGTCCAGCCGATGGCGCATGCCCTCTACATTGGACTGCAAGGCGGCAACATTCATCTGAATGCCGGCGATGGCAAATGGTGTCATGGGTTCTGGTTCTCCAAGAATTAGTTTCAGCACGCTTATAGCGGAAAAAGCAATTATACCTATAACAACATGGGTTCATATGAACCGGTGTTACTGTGACACTTTCGACACGGTCAGGGTTGTGGTTCCGGTTGTTTCAAACCGGCAAACAACCGGAACCGGTGTCTTGCGAGACTCACGCACACGGGCACCATGTCGGGCCAGCGAGGTATAAATGCCATGGATCTGCAACTTATCCGCACGTTTCTGGAAATCATTTCAGCGGGCAGTTTTCTGGAAGCCGCCGACCGGGTGTACGTCACCCAGTCAGCCGTCAGCCTCAGGGTAAAGCGCCTTGAAGAGGAACTTGGCCAGAAACTGTTCACCAGATCCAAGGCAGGCATCGAACTGACCCCGGCAGGTGAACAGTTTGAGCGCTTTGCACGATCTCTATTGAAAGTCTGGGAAGAGGCCAAATATCAGATCGCCCTGCCGGAGGGGTATTCGGACCTTTTGTCGATCGGGTGTCAGTACAGCTTGTGGCCCAGGCTCGGCGGGCGCTGGCTGCGCATGCTGGAACGGGGTGAGCAGACAACGGCGTTTCGCGCCGAAGTCGGCATGCCCGAACGCCTGATGCGCCTGATGATCCAGGGGACCGTGGACGTGGCCTTGATGTACACGCCGCAAATGCGCCCCGGGCTCAGGGTTGAAGAACTGCTCAAGGAAGACCTGATCCTTGTCGCAACCGACCCTGATTACAGTTGCGACCTGGATGAAAGCTACGTGTTCATGGATTGGGGCCCCGAGTTTGCCACGGCGCACGCTTTCCATTTCCCGCGCTTTGACATGGCGCGCACCAGCCTGGCACTCGGCCCGCTGGCCCTCAATTTCATTCTTGATCAGAAGCGGGCCGCCTATTTCCCGACCCGGCTGGTCAAACAGCACATTGATGCCGGATTGCTGCACATCGTGACCGATGCGCCGGTGTTTCCGTTCCCAGCCTATGTCATCTGGAACAGCGAGAAGAACCCGGACCTTATGGAACGTTGCCTCAAGAGTCTGCACAAAGTCTGCAAACAGGTCGACGAAGAACAGGAAGTCGTGCTGGAGGAGGACGGGACTGATATCGACATGGTTCGTGCCAACCTTTAAGCGCACGGTGAACCCACCTTTTACACATTAACAATTATCACCGAAACCATGTTTAATATTCATTTGTAAAATGTGAAATGCGTCACCAAATTTGATTTCAGGTCTCTTCAGAAGTGGCTGTCATACCCCTCGGCACCGGGAAAATGTCTCGTGCCGATTGTTCAGCCGGGTAATTTGGCAACCTTCCGATGACATCTGCGTTGTGACTGTGACTGCATCTGCGCGCTCAAGCGGACATGTCAGCAGTTCAAGCGCACTATAGCTGCCTGGCCGACCTGGAGTTGGAGCCACGCACGAAGACAAACGTAAATCAGGGTCCGGGCATCCGGAATTTTGACGCGGTGGCGTTCAACCGCCCCACAACAGGAGATAAACATGCAGAAGAAATATTCCGTGAGCTTGATGGCGCTGGCCATGACCGTGTCGTCCATGACAACGGTCTGGGCGCAAACCACAACCACAGAAACAATCCAGGAGCAGGCGCAGCCTGCAACTGACGAGCCCGCAAAACAGGACGCACCGGCAGTTGCCACCGAACCTGCCAAAAGTGACGCCGCTGCGGCACCTGAACCCGTGAAAGAAGAAACAGCGCAACCTGCCGCGCAGGAAACGCCACCTGCCGCTACCCAGGCAGCTCCCGCGCCAGAGGCGGAACCGGCAAAGCAGGATGCTGCGGCACCTGAACCTGCGAAAGTTGAGCAAGCCCAGCCTGCCACGCAGGAAACCCAGCCACCAGCAACGGAGCCAGTGAAAACCGACAGTTCGGCAGCGCCTGATTCTGCAGCACCTGAAGTCGTGAAAGACGAGGCAGCACAACCTGCCACGCAGGAAACGCCACCTGCAGCTACCCAGGCAGCTCCGGCACCGGAAACTGATCCGGCCAAGCAGGAGGCATCACCTGCACCCAAGCCAACTGATCCCGCCAAGGAGAGCGCCGCGCAGCCACAGTCGGAAGAACCGGTGCAGCAGCAGGCTCAACCCGTCGAAGACGCCAAGCCGGTCGTTACGGTTGACTCCGTGCTTGGTGATGACCGCCCTGCAGCAGAGGTGACGGATGCTGAACTTCGCCAGCGCATTCAGGCCGCCGGCGAACTGACAAACGATGACGCAACCAAGGGCAAGCAGAAAACCCGCCTGCAGGCCAAGGCTGAAGCCGACAAAGCGGAACTGAGTGCCCGCAACGCAGCGGCAACCGGTGTAACCGTTGAGGCAGGCGCAGCCGACGCGGAAGCTGCAAAAATTACCGCAGATACCCGCCCTGCAGCGGAACTGGATGACGATGCCCTGCGTGAGCGCATCCAGCAGACACGAGGTGTTCTGGCGGCTGAAGGCCTGTCCGATGCCGCCACCGAGCAATTGCGTACCAGCCTGTCTAACGACACAACCACGATCCGCCAACGCGTGTCAGCCAAGCGAAACCCGGAAACCGAGGCTGCTGTCGAGCCCGGCAAGGCCAACGATCTGCCTGAAGCCAAGCCCGGGAAAATGACGGTTGAAGACCTGACTGGAGATGACCGGTCGGCACAAGACCTGACAACCAACGCCCTGCAACGCCGCATCGACGCCAACCGCCGGGCCATGACCCTCAAGGATCTTTCGGACAGCGAAAAGAGCTTCATGAGAGATCGGCTTGAACAAGACCGTGACGAACTCGGCAACCGCCTTGTAGACAAGCGCAAACGGCGCAAGAAGGGCTTGAGCACAACACAGGCCATCGCAATCGGAGCCGGTGTCGGCCTTGTTGCCGGGGCGCTTATTGCATCACGTCCGACCATTGCTGCGGCTGAAGCCTATGAT
>CAYRLR010000437.1:0-3279 GCA_964424975.1 uncultured Anderseniella sp. | reverse complement strand
CGGTGTTCCTTGTTCCCGCGCTGGAGGTTGCCGCATCGCTGTGGCTGGATGAAGACCGGATAGCGAACGTGTTTCGAACCGGTGAGGGAATTGCATGGGGCGAACACCATCACCGGCTTTTCTGCGGCAGCGAGTCATTGTTCCGGCCCGGTTACAAGACATTTCTGGCTAATGACTGGATAGCGGCACTCGATGGTGTGGCTGCCAAGCTCACCAGTGGCGCGCGCGTCGCTGACGTCGGCTGTGGCCATGGTGCCTCGACAATCGTGCTGGCAGAGGCTTTCCCGGCGTCCCGGTTTGACGGCTTCGACAATCACGCAGCCTCCATAGTGATGGCGCATGAACGGGCTGAGGAAGCTGGTGTTTCAGGCAATATCCGCTTCGAGACGCTGGACGCACAGTCTTATCCGGCTGATGGCTATGATCTGATCTGCTTCATGGACTGTCTTCATGACATGGGGGACCCGGTTGGGGCAGCGCGTCATGCCGCAAAGGCACTCAAATCAGACGGCAGCGTATTGCTGGTGGAGCCTGCTGCAGGAAACGCGGTGGAGGAGAACATCAACCCGGTCAGCCGCTTGTACTATGCCGCTTCGACCGCAGTCTGCACACCCTGCGCCCTGTCGCAGGACGTAGGTCTGGCACTTGGTGCACAGGCAGGCCAAAGGCGCCTGTCCGAAGTGATGCTGGAAGCCGGATTTGCCTCGGTCCAGCGGGTGGCCGAGACACCGTTCAATATCATTCTCGAAGCCAGACTGGCCTGATCAGGCGCTGGCGCATCCTGTCTCAATGGATGCGCCGGTTGGGCCTCTCCAACCAACCGGAGCACAACCATGGCCATATGTGTTCCCAATTCAGTGAACTGGAACTGCAGGGCTGGCAGGATCGGACTGCCGCTTGTGAAGCCATAGCGCACAAGATGACCGGCTCAACCGTACCGGACATGATCGCAGCCGTCGGGGATACAGACACCGGTTGAAGCTCGATATCCCTGGGAGAGCTTAAGGTTGAGGCGGCCTCGGTGCTTTCAGGCTGTTCAGGATTGCTTCTGCAGCAGGACCCAGTTCACACAGGTTTGCACAGTCGGCTGCATGCCTGACGGCTGATTGACCAACCGCGATCAGCGCGCCACCAGTTGCATGGTTGCCGGTCCTCATCGATGGCGCTGGTGCTGAAATCCCTGCCATTGACAGCGATGTGAGGGATGACGGAAACCTGCCCGGCGTGCAGGTGGCCACGATGTCGGGCTGACCATAGTGCCGACTGTGCATGTCGTTGTCCCGGAGGACCTGGATGGACTCGAAAGCAGCCTGACCGGTGCCGGGTTCGCGCAGGTCACTCAGCAGTCTTTCTATTTCTGCACATATCCAGTCTTGGGGAATGCGGTCGTGAGCCATGATCCGCAGCGCCAACAGGTTATCGTTGGCGGGCACTACCTCGCAAAAGCTTTCAGCCGGACGCCTAGAGATGGAGGCGAACCAATTGCCAAACCTGGAGCGCGATTGGGCAAGCGTGCTGCGTAGAGCGGCGTTGAGACGAGTTTCGATTGCGTCGCGAAGATGCCAGACTGACCCGTTGGGCACCATGTCGAACGTCGTGAAAACAAGGATATTTGCATTGTCGCCGGCAGCCTTCGCAAGTTGGCCAACCGCCTTGTCCAGGGCCGCGTAGACATCCAGCAACGGGTCTCCTGCACGCCGGGCGACTTGCGCATCATAAAGAGGGTGGTGCGGGTCATGCAGGTGCCAGAGAGCGTGGCCTGCACAGTGAGCTTCCTTGAACCCGATCATGAAAAGATCCCAGTCCCGCTCCCCCAGATGGTGCAGTCCACATGCCAGTTTTTGCGAGACCGTGCCGTCGAGGTGATCTGCAAAGGAGCGGGCCGCACCAGGGGGCGTGTTTTCCTGATAATAGCCGCACCGACTGGGTGGTGATGCTCCGAACCGGTGGATTGTCTGGTCAGCCAGGCCGGCGGGATGGCTGACCGGATGAGAGTGGTACTTGCCGTGAACGAGCCAGTCGGCGATGTGGATTCCGTTGAGCGCTACCGGCGCCGGGCATTTGGGAATATCTATGACCGCGATCTGGTGGTTCTTTCCGGAGAGCCTGCTCCAGAACGTGTTTCTGCCGTCCTCGTCAAGAAATGCCATCTGGTGACTGCCGGACGGGGTCTTGTGCTCGTAGTGATAGCGTTTGTGAACACTGGCAGGTGAAGCATAACAGAATGAAGCCCACGCGGAATCGTCGGTAAATTCGCCATCATTGCGAAGGAAAGTGAATTTTCCCTGCCTGGCAAGGTCTGCAATCTCGGGAAGTTCGCCACTCTCCGTCAGGCGTTGAAGCAGCCTCGAGTCTGCACCATCAAGGGCAATCATCAGCAATTTGGCGCCCATCAGGCAATCCTCAACAGTGGCGTCCACCATACCAGCAGGGGGTGAGAGAAACCCGTAAAGCTGATCCAGCGCTGCAATTCTGCATGCGGGCGATCATACCAGCATGACCCCCAGGCTTGAACCGTCGGTCTCTTGTATCAGGCGGCTGACGGACTATCGTCAGGCGGTTCCGGGGCATTGTCGACGAGTGGAATGTCGCCAGGCTGGTCTGCAGGGCGGCGGATGACGACAATGCGCTTCTTCGCGTTGTCTGCTGCGTCGGCTTCGTGGTTGGCAACAGAAGTCTCTTTTGCTGCTGGCTGGGCCGGGACACGCTGTGTTGCTTGCGGTGCATCTGCGACCGGTTGCGGTGGCCGGGATGGCGCAGGTCTATCATCAGTAAAAATGTCGTCATCAGACCTGACAAATCCCGGTCTGTCGGCGCCAGCTCTATCCCGGGTCGACTTGACCACAACAGGTCTGGCCGGGTGCATTGGCTTGTTGGCGGCTTCGCCGATGAGTTTGTGGGAGTTGCGTAGCCGGCGCACCAGTTGCGTTGTCCGGTCAATCTTGTCGGATATCTCATGGTGGTCTGAGGAGGCGTCGCTGCCAACTGGGCTTTGAACGCCAGATCCGGCCGGTTGGTCAATTGCGGGCACCTGATTTTCCTGCGTTGAAGCCGGTGCGTCCAGTGAAATGGACAGGATCTGATCTTCAAGCCGCCTGATTGCATTGAGCAGGGTTGCCGTATCGGTCGCCTTGTGGCGGCGTGCAAACTCTGTCAGAAACCAGCGTCCGCGACTGGTTTCCATAACGGCCTGTTCGATTTCCTCGTAAGTGAGGCCATCAATGCCCTCCAAAGCCGAATTGTCAGACATAATGCCCTTTTTCCCCACGTCCCCACGCA
>CAYRLR010000436.1:0-3282 GCA_964424975.1 uncultured Anderseniella sp. | reverse complement strand
GTGTCAATGCCGCTGCGCTGGCCTGATATCGCCCGGTTTCGACCATGCTGCTCCGGTTTACCGGAGCTTGGTTCCAGGGTAATGCGCTGATGATCCAGCCCGCCAATAATTCCACCGGACGTTTTATGACACGTGAACTCGCTGTCCGGATTGCCGCGGCACTGGTGTTGATTCCCATGGCTTTGCTCGATGTCTGGGCCGGCAGTGTGTGGTTTGAACTGGGCATTGCCATGATTGCTGCGATCATGGCTGCTGAATGGTGCCGTATCGTGCATCGCGGTTCACAGTTTCAGTTTGCCCTGCACGCGCTGGCGGCAATCGGCGCCGTACTGGTTGTATCACGCTCCGGCACCGCGACGGCTGTCCAGCTTGTTGCAGCGTGTTGGGCCATGAGCCTGGTTGCAGAGGTTGTACGCAGCAAGTCCGGGTCTCGCTGGGCGTGGTGGGGAATTCCCTACATAGCGCTTCCCGGCCTGGCCCTGATCCTGATCAGGCAGTCACCGGAGCATGGGTTGTTTGCGGTTTTGTGGTTGTTTGCCGTGGTTTGGTCTGCCGATACGCTGGCCTATGTCTTCGGCAGGTTGATTGGTGGCGCAAAGCTGGCACCGGCAATTTCACCCAACAAGACCTGGGCCGGACTTGCGGGAGCGATTGTCGGTGGGGTCGCAGCGAGCGCCGTGATTGGGTGGTATTCCGGCCTGCCGACTGTGTGGCCACTACTGGTTGGGGGCGGTGTGCTTGCAGTTCTCGAGCAGCTTGGGGATCTGTTTGAATCAGCCGTCAAGCGTCGGTTCGGTGTCAAGGATTCCGGTCGCATCATCCCTGGTCATGGCGGTGTGCTCGACAGGGTTGACGGTTTGATGTTCGCCGCCGTTGCTGCTGCGGCATTTGGGTATGTGCGTGGCGGACAGGAAGCCGTGGCCAGCGGGCTTGTGGTCTGGTAAGCAGTCCCTTCATACACGATTATTCAAATTGAACCGGGACAAGAGTTTCAACGCATGGGCAATTCATCGAGCACCAAAACCTTGAGTATCCTGGGCTCTACCGGATCAATCGGACAATCGACTATGGATATTGTCCGCCATCATCGGGACCGATTCACCATTGATGCGCTGGTCGGCAATCGCAACATTGCCCGGTTGGCAGCAGATGCGCGCGAGATGAATGCCAAGCTGGCTGTGACGGCAGACGACGCTCTTCTGGGTGACCTGAGAGATGCGCTGGCCGGGTCCGGTATAGATGCAGCGGCTGGCGAAGCGGCAGTTATCGAGGCTGCAGCGCGCCCGGTTGACATGGTCATGGGGGCAATTGTCGGGGCAAGCGGGCTGAAACCAACCCTGTCCGCGGTGGAGCAGGGCACGACAATAGCGCTCGCCAACAAGGAATGCCTTGTGTCGGGTGCCGAGGTGTTTACCCGGGCTGCGGCAAAGTACAATGCGACTATCATTCCGGTGGACAGTGAACATTCCGCCCTGTTCCAGTGTTTTGAAGATCACAACACCGACTGTGTCGACCGGCTCACCCTGACTGCTTCGGGGGGGCCGTTTCGAACGTGGTCGATGGAGAAACTGGCGTCGGCGACGCTGCGATCCGCTTTGAAACACCCCAATTGGTCAATGGGTCAAAAGGTGACGATAGATAGCTCCACCTTGATGAACAAGGGGCTGGAATTCATTGAAGCATTTCATCTTTTTCCGGTTGCCGTAGAAAAAATCGATGTGGTTGTGCACCCGCAGTCGATCGTTCACTCCTATGTTTCCTATGTTGACGGTTCGGTTATTGCGCAATTGGGCATGCCGGACATGCGCACTCCGATTGCCTATGCCATGGCATATCCCGAGCGTATTTCGGCCCCGGTCGAGCGGCTTGATCTGGCCAGGATCGCTACGTTGACTTTTGAGCCGGTGGACAATGTCCGCTTTCCGGCTGTTGAGCTGGCACGGTTGGCGCTGGTCAGAGGCGGAAATGCGACAACGATCCTGAATGCGGCGAATGAAATTGCTGTTGCCGCGTTCCTGCAGGAGAAACTGCGGTTTCTCGATATAACGCGGCTGGTGGCGGATACAATCGAACAGGCCGAGCGTGAAAACATGATTGTGTCCATGTCTTCACTTGACGATGTGTGGCAAGCAGATTCATATGCGCGCAACAAGGCTGCCGAACTGGCCGGCCGCATGCAGGCTTAAGGTGCGCCGAGCCACCTGGGTCAGGCAGACCCTCTGGCCTGGTCCTGAGCATCCGGGCAAAACTGCACGCGGTTTTGCGGACAAAGACATGTACTGGCACCACCGGGGCACGGTTTCGGGTTTTTCAGAACCTGAAGGGTTCCGGGGTAGCTTCGCAGTAATACGATGAGCGCGAATGCGCCGGATTAACGGAGATTGTTTGATGGATTTCGGTGCATGGCTGACAGGTTCTGTATTTGATGTTGTCGTGGCTGTTGTCGCCTTCGTTGCGGTATTGTCGGTCATCGTATTTGTGCATGAATACGGGCACTTCAAAACCGCTCGCTTGTGCGGTGTGAAGGTTGAAACCTTTTCAATCGGGTTTGGCCGTTCGATCGGCGGTTTTATGGACAGGCACGGCACGCACTGGAAAATCGGCTGGCTGCCCCTGGGCGGGTATGTCAAGTTTGCCGGTGACGCCAACGCAGCGTCCATGCCTACGGCGGATGTATTGGAGTCAGCCAATCCGGGGGACTTCCATGCTGCTGCGCTTTGGCGCAGAGCGCTGATAGTGGCGGCGGGCCCAATGGCCAACTTTGCTCTCGCGATCATTGTTTTCGCGCTGATGTTCATGCTGGTGGGTGTGCCTATTACCCAGCCGAAGGTCGCTTCGGTAATAGAGAACTCGGCCGCATCGGATGCCGGGTTTCAGCCAGGTGACCTGATCACCGCAATTGATGGCCGCCAGATCGATTCGTTTACGGATGTACAACGCATTGTTTCCGTGTCGCCCGGCACTGTTCTGGTCTTCGAGGTGGAACGCGCCGGGGAAACCATTGAGCTGCAGGCCACGCCTAAATCAACCGAGATTGACGACTCATCGGGCAACAAGATCCGCATTGGCTTGCTGGGTGTATCGCGCGGTGCCGATCAGGTGGTGCGGGTCGAAAAGCTGGGTGTCGGCGTAGCTTTGTCACGAGGTGTCGAGGAAACCTGGTTCATCATTACGCGGTCTTTGGGATATTTGAAGGGAGTGGTGGTCGGTCATCAAGCGGCGGATCAGCTGTCGGGGCCGATCAAAATTGCCCAGATTGCAGGCCAGGCGGCTTCAATCAGT
>CAYRLR010000435.1:0-3285 GCA_964424975.1 uncultured Anderseniella sp. | reverse complement strand
CCGGCAGCGGCGCAGGCTGCCGCAGACGCAGCTGCATCTAGATGGAAGGCTGAGCGCGACCGGCGCCATGCCGACCGGGCATCGGATGAAGCGCGCGACCGGGCGGGCAAGATCGCCGCGGCGCGTGGCATCTGGCGCTCGGCTGCGGCCATCACCGGCACCGTGGCGGAAACCTATCTGCGATCACGCCACATCACCTGCGACCTGCCACCATCCTTGAGGTTTTCAGGCCGCCTGCGGCATGTACCATCGCGCCAGGACCTGCCGGCCATGGTGGCCGCCATGCAGGGCGGCGACCGGCGCATATGCGGGGTGCATCGCACCTATCTGAAGGCTGATGGCAGCGGCAAGGCCGATGTCGAGCCGTCGAAAATGATGCTGGGGGTCGCGCAGGGCGCGGCGGTGCGGTTCTGCCCGCCTGCGGCGCACCTGTATGTCGCCGAAGGCATCGAAACCGCGCTGTCGGTGATCAGCGTGCGCCCGGACGCGTCGGTGTGGGCCGCGCTGTCGCTGGACAACATGGAAAAGATCGCGCTGCCGGACGAGGTCCGTCACGTGACGCTGGTGGCCGACAATGACCAGAAGGATTGGCGGGCAGGCCGCAGGGCGGTGAAACAGGCGGTCAGCGCCCATGCGGTCAATGGCCGGCAGGTGAGCACCGTGTGGCCGCCAAGGGGTTGCGATTTTAACGATGTACTGGCGAGGGCAGCGCGATGAGCAAGGATGATGCGGCAGGCGTGCTGGACACGGCCAATGTGGCGGCGTTTCCAGGCAGCGCGTTCACGCCGGAACTGATCGAGGAAGTCAACCGCAAGCATGCCCTGGTGCTGATCGGCTCCAAGGCCGTGGTGATGAAGGAAAACGGGCGGCATGCGCCGGTCGGTGAGCGCATCCAGATATTGTCTGTTGATGCCTTAAATCAATGGTATCGCAACCGGCTTTACCGGCAGGGTGAGAAGTGGAAGACGCTCGGCGACCTGTGGATGGGCGATCGCAACCGGCGGCAGTTTCACGGCATGGAATTCGCCCCGTCGCCGGACATGAGCGCCGGGCGCGAGGGCTATTACAATCTGTGGCAGGGATTCGAGGTCAAGCCGGACCCGTCGGGCGACTGTTCGATGTTCATCGAGCATATCGAGCAACAGGTGTGCAATGGCGATGTGGACCGGTTAAACTGGGTGATGTCGTGGTTCGCCTCGATATTCCAGCGCCCGCATGAGCGCATCGGCACATCGCTGGTCCTGCGCGGGTCGATGGGCTCGGGCAAGTCGCTACCGGGCGAAATCATCGGATCGCTGATCGCGCCGCATTATTTCCTGGTGGATGAACCGCGCTACCTGACCGGCCAGTTCAACGCCCACATGGCGACCTGCCTGCTGCTGCAGGCCGACGAGGCGATGTGGGCGGGTGACAAGGTGGCGGAAGGCCGTCTGAAGGGGCTGGTGACGTCATCGCACCAGATGATCGAGTACAAGGGCATAGACCCGATACAGGTGCGCAACCACGTGCGCCTGATGATGACATCCAACGAGGACTGGGTGGTGCCGACGGGGCCGAAGGAACGCCGGTTCGGCGTGTTCGACGTGTCTGACCGGCATGAACAGGACCGCAAGTATTTCGGGGCGCTGGTGGCGTCCATGGAAGCGCCAGGCGGGCGCGAGGCGCTGTTGTGGGAGCTGCTGAACTGGAAGCTGGACGATGCCGTGCTGCGCACGATTCCGCAGACCGAGGCGCTGCTCGACCAGAAACTGAAGTCAGCCGGATCGGTCGAGCAGTGGTGGTACCAGTGTCTCGATCATGGCGAGGTCAAGGCGGGCAGTGGCTGGCCCGTATGGCTGGCGACACGGTCCATGCACAAGCAGTACCGGGTGTATTGCGACCAGTACAATATCAGCCGTCCCGTCGAGGAAAGATCGTTCATGAAGACCCTGAAACGGATGTGTCCGGGCTTCGTGAAACGCCGCCTCGGCAAGGCTGAATTTCATGATGTGCCTGAGGATATCGACGGGCACAGGGTGCCGTCTGCAACGCCTGCCAACCGGCCATGGGGCTATGAATTTCCTGTGCTGGCAGATGCGCGGGCGTGGTTCGACCAGGCTTACGGACAGCCGGTGGACTGGAATAACGATGAGTGAGTGAGGGGTTTGGGCGGTTTTTTTGAGCCGTTACATAGGACATAGGACGCACATAGGACGCCTCTAAGCCTTTGAAAACAAAGGCCCGGTCCTATGTGTCCTATGTGTCCTATAAAATTCGAGACCCCGTGTGCGTGTGCGTGTGTGGATGTGTGATTTACATAGGACAGATAGGACACATAGGACATGGGTAATAAAATCAATGACTTGCGGGCGTCCTATGTAATTTCGGACATAGGACACATAGGACAGGGCAAAAAGCTGTGCCATGCGTCGATGGCGGCCCATACCGTGCCCGGGGCACGGGTGTCGGTGACGCGGGTAAAGCAGCGTGCTACACGCTCGCCGGGTGTCTGCAAGCGCGACTTTGCCCGGGAGCCGTCGCGGGCCGATGATCTGGATTTCAATGCGCTCGACTGGTTCATCATCGAAGTGAAGACCGGCAAGGAAGACGTGGCCCGCCTGGTGGCGCGTGCCAAGGGGTTCGGCACCTGCCTGCCGATGTGGCGTACCCGGGTTGGTGGCAGCTATTATTCCAAGGCGAGCGGCGTGCGGCGGTTCCCGGTGCTGAGCGGTTACCTGTTCGTCGGCATGTCGCGTGACACGCCGGGCTGGCCGGACCTGATGGCGCCGTCGTTCATGCTGGGCGTGGTCGGTATCAACGAGCGGCCCTACATGCTCGACAAGCAGGTGATTGACCGGTTTCTGGACCGCTATGAGAGCGATCACTACAAGCGCAGCGAAGCGTGCACACAGGCTGATATGCCGGATTTTCATGTTGGCGACCATGTCAGGGTGCTGGCCGGGCCGTTCGAGGGGCACATTGTGCCGGTGGTGAAAATGAAACAACAACAGGCGGTTATCGTGCATCACCTGCTCGGCAAGGATTGCCGTATCAACATCAGGCTTGACGATTTGCGCAAATCAGCTTAGCCATTTGTGTCTACATATTCCGGTCGATCCAACGCCAGCCGTATTCATGACCAGTTCATGCGAGCCGAGGCAAGGGCCTGCCCCTCAGATGCACCCAGGGTGATGCACCCAATGTGCGAGCGGGCTACAATCATCACAAAAATGGTGAAGTGCGGTGCAATGCCGAAGCGCATCAAGACAGTGCGGCCGCAATCGTCGGTGGCGCATATCAGGTCCA
>CAYRLR010000434.1:0-3286 GCA_964424975.1 uncultured Anderseniella sp. | reverse complement strand
ATGGAGATCCCGAAACCGGCAGAAACAAATTGGCCAGACAAATACCACTGGGTCGAATTGCGACAGTTGAAGATGTGGCATGGGCTGTGGTTTACTTGGCCAGCAACGAGTCGTCATTCATGACCGGATCCGAACTGAAACTGGATGGTGGCGTTTCGGCAATGTAGGGCGTGTCCCCGTAAGGAAATATGAAACAACGCATCGTGATAGTTCTGCATCAGGAGACCTCGACGGCGGGCCGCGTCGGGATGAAGCTGGTGCAAAAGGGGTATGAGCTCGATATCCGCAGGCCGGCTCTGGGTGATGCCCTGCCGGACAATATCGGCGACTATGCCGGTGCTGTCATATTTGGCGGCCCGATGAGCGCAAACGACGATTGCGAGCATGACTATCTCCGCACCGAAATTGACTGGATCGCCAAACCGCTGGCAGCCGGCGTGCCGTTTCTGGGCATTTGCCTCGGCGGCCAGATGCTGGCCAGGCAACTGGGTGGCAAGGTCTACGGATTTCCCGATGAGCGCGCCGAGATAGGCTATTATGATATTTCCCCAACGGCGGAAGGCGCTGTCTACGGTGCCTGGCCGCAGATGGTTTACCAGTGGCATCGGGAAGGCTTTGAGCTGGTTGACGGCGCGGTATGCCTTGCCACGTCCCCCGGACATTTCCCGCATCAGGCGTTCCGGTACGGCGATACCGCATTTGCCATTCAGTTCCATCCCGAGGTTACACACAAGATGATGAACCGCTGGCTGGTCAAGGCCGAGCACAGGCTGACATTACCCGGCGCGCGGCCACGCGAAAGCCATTTCCACGACCGCTATGTCCATGATCCGTCGGTTGATTGCTGGCTGGACAGATTTCTTGACCGCTGGCTGGCTACAGCACAAGCCCCCGTATCGGTGGTCGCTGCCGAGTAGGCCGTTTCTGACTCAGGGTCTGTTGTCCCAAAATTCAGACCTGTTGCATTTTGCGAAACCACGATGTGCAATCTGCAAACCATGCACCAGCCGTAGCCCCCAATTATTACCTTATGTTGTAGGCTGCGTGGTCTGGCACCCCACATCTGGCCCAAAACCGGTTTGGCATGACGATTGCGTCGCCGTTGGCAGCGTTGAGATCATTGTATAGCGTACTCAACCGGATTACCGAGAGCGGAAGCGCCTGTGTCCAGGCCTTCCGCTTTTTGGTGTTGTCCACCTTACAGCAAACCGCTCTAACTGTTGAGCGTCAGTGCTGCTGCGCCGGTTTCAGACCGACCGGTGCGAATACCTGCACCGGCTGTGAAAATCCCGACAGTTCAATGCGACCAACCGGCTCTATGCCCGTGCCATGGCGTTCGGCAAAACCGGGACCCAGCAGAACCGGACAGCCGGTTGTCTTGGTCGCGGATTCAAGCCTTGCCGACATGTTTACGCTTGATCCAATCGCTGTGTAGTCGAACCGGATGTCTGATCCAAAATTGCCAACCGAGCAGATTCCGGTCTCGATGCCGGCCCCGACCCGGATCGCTGCTTTGCCCTGGCTCTGGCGCTGGATATTCTCTGTCTCAAGCACCGCGCGGATCGCCAGCACCGTTTCCAGTGCGCGCTCGGTATGATCGACCTGGTCAACGGGCGCATTCCAGAATGCCAGGATGGCGTCTCCCATGAACTTGTCTATGGTGCCGTCACGCTTGAATATTTCCTGACTGGCCAGTGTCAGGAAACGGTTCACGGTCTCGTTTATCTCGTCCGCAGGCAGGCTCTCGCTGCTGGAGGTGAAGCCGCGCATATCCATCATCAAGACGGTGATTTCACGCTTTTCGGCACTGGTGGTCAGGTCTCGCCGGGACTCGCTCAACATGGCAACAACGTTCGGTGAAAGATACTGCGAAAACTGCCGTGACAACTGACGCCGCCGGGCATCGGATTCGCGAAACAGGCTATAGACCTCGGCCAATGCCACACCGGCCAGGCCGATTGCAGGCTGGATCGGCTCGTACAATTGTGCCGACTGCAAATAGGCTGCGTAGCCCGCCAGCAGCGGCGCGACACACAGGACGATGCCTGCGCCAAGCAGCAGCCAGATTCGATCTGCGAAAAAATATGACGCAACCAGCAACAGCAAGGCCGATACCAGAAACCACAGGCGCTCGATTGTCTTGGCATTAGCCGGTTCTGACAGGAATTTACCGTCCAGAATCTGGTTGGCCAGAACAGCATGGATTTCCGCGCCGGAACGCGCCGCCACCGTGGGCGTAGTATGGAATTTATCTACGCCCAGTGCATTCACTGACAGGATCGCTATTTTGCCCTTCAGACTGTCGCCGGCCTTGCCGCTCATCACATCAAGCGCTGAGATGCGCGGCACCGCAGCGGTCTGCTCCCACAACCCGATTGCTCCGCCGTTCGACAATGGAATGACGGTGTCACCAAGTTTCAGGGCTTCGAAACCGGAAGACCGCACCCGCAGCGCGTATCCGGTTTGCCCCTTGTGCACCCTGGCAAGTTCAAGACTGAAGGTGGGCCACAGGGACAATCTGTCTGTCGACTTTGATGCCCACACAAGCGGTATGGAGCGCACAACGCCATCGCTGTCTGAAACAGACCGGACAATCCCCAGCCCGGCGGCACCTGCCCGAATGCCTGCTGTGGAGGTTATGACACCAGGCAACCATGGCAGCGCATCCGCGTTGCCATTGCCCACGACGACCCAGCCGACATTTGTATCGGGTACGCTTGATCCGGGGAAATCCCCGATACTGGTTGCCAGTATTGTTGGTGACGCCGCAATGGATCTGGCCAAACGGTCATCGCGTGCCACCCCGCCGGGGCTCTCATCCGGTTCTGAAAACAATATGTCGATACCAAGCACCGACACGCCAGCCGAATGAATCGCATCGACAAGGTCTGCAATTCGATCCCGCGGCCACGGCCAACGGCCTTCGACACCGATGGTCTCATCATCCACACCAACCACAACAACGTTGGCTGCAGATGCAATTCTCGGGCTCAGTGTCTGATATAAATCGAAGGACTTTCCACGCTGTCCATCAAGACTTGCGTCGAATAAAAAGTGGCATACAATCAACAGGGCAATGAGTACAAGAACACCAAACCTCGCACCCAGATGGTAGTACAGTCTGCTCAACAAGTATCACAACCCGAATATCCGCAGCCATATTGATCTTCCGGCCCGGTCCGGATTACCGGACCAATACCGCCGGGATCTTGTCCGGTCGCACCCGGATTTGGCAATTGCCCGTTCACGCTCTGGCAGGCACTTATCAGATGAGCGCCCGGACCCG
>CAYRLR010000433.1:2406-3289 GCA_964424975.1 uncultured Anderseniella sp. | reverse complement strand
GCTGCGGCAATGGCGCGATATTCCTTCAGCTTGGCAACCAGGCGATGATAGCGTGCGTCCTGTGGCATCAGACTGTTGATATACGGTTGCAGCTCTTCGGCCTTTTCAGCACCGTCCAGAAGGTAGGCAGCGCCCAGTTCGCGCACCTTGATGTTGTTTTGCTTGGAAACTTCAGTCGGCGAAACGCGCCCGCGCGTGAGATCTCTGGCCAGATCAATGAAGGCGCTGGTCAGCAGCATTTCCAGTTCGGCCAAGGCGCGCGGGTGCGGATCCCCAATCAGTGCGCTTATGTCTGCCAAGCGGTACTTGAACTCGCGAAGACCATGGTTTTCGATCTGACCCAGAAAATCGAGCAGGACTCTTCCCTTGGATTTCAAGCCGTCGTCACGCACCCAGATCGGTTTGAAAGAGCGGTCGGAATAATAGGTGAACACCTGGATCAGTCGATCATCGTCATCCAGAGAACCGATATTGCTTTCGCCATTGATGATGATAGACTCTATCGTCTTGCCGACAGTCTCATTGCCAGTCGCGTGAGCCGGTGCTCTCAAGGAAGTAATGGCGGTGAGCAGAACAAGGATGACGAGGACGAAGCGGGGGCAAGAACGCATGTTGAAGTCTCCATCAAGGCTGCGGAGACTCCACTATAGCGGTGAATTGAATGGTTTCAAATGGACAATGCACGCCTTGATCTGCGCAAGCAGGTGATCGGGTTGCCGGTCACGCTGACTTCGCGCTCTACTCGGCTGCGGCCACTTTTGGCTGCACCACGTTGGTGTAGTCGTTCATCAAGGTTGTGGTGATGTCGCCAACCGTAAAGCTGTATGGCCCGATTTCAGAAACAGGCGTCACCTCGGCGGCCGTGCCAACAATGAAGCATTCT
>CAYRLR010000433.1:0-2396 GCA_964424975.1 uncultured Anderseniella sp. | reverse complement strand
GCCATTTCTTCCGGCATGATGACGCGCTCGTTGACCTTGATCTGGCGGGTGCGGGCGAGGTCGATGACTGTCTGACGGGTGATGCCGTTCAGGAAACAGTCGGGTGTCGGAGTGTGCAGTTCGCCATCCTTGACGAAGAACACATTTGCACCGGTTGCCTCTGCGACCCGGCCACGATAGTCGAGCATCAGCGCGTCGGCATAGCCTTTGCGCTCGGCAGCATGCTTCGACAACGTACAGATCATGTAAAGTCCGGCAGCTTTGGCCTCACACGGAATGGTTGCAGGATCAGGACGCCGCCATTTGGCCATGTCCAGCCGGATTCCCTTGAGGCGTTGTTCAGCATCGAAATAGCTGGGCCATTCCCAGATCGCGATAGCGATATTGATTTTTGTGGTCTGGGCAGACACGCCCATCATTTCAGACCCCCGCCAGGCAACCGGGCGTACATAGGCATCCTGTAGTCCCTGGCGTGCCAGTAACGCCTTGCAGGCATTGTCTATCTCGTCGACGGTGTAGGGGATCGTCATGTCCAGAAACTCTGCCGAGCGGAACAGACGTTCGGTGTGTTCTCTCAGTTTGAAAATCTGACCGCCATAGGCGCGCTCGCCTTCAAATACCGACGATGCATAATGCAGAGCGTGCGACAGTACATGCAGCTGCGCGGACGACCACGGTACAAATTCGCCGTTCAACCAGATATCACCATCACGTTGATCAAAGGGCAGTGATGCTGCCATGGCGGGCGCTCCTCAAGTGGCCGGTTGAGTGTGTCGAGCGCACCCTCCGGGTTTCGTTATGATAAAAAATTCGATTATGGCACTAACAACAGCCGCAATTTATGTCAATATAGCTGACATAATTTGTGATGACCAGATCGGGATGACTTTTGGTGTTCCTGCCAAAAACTGTAAACCTGATCGTTTCCAAAGTGTTAGAGCAACTTTTCGGGATCGATTGAACCCATGTTGCTCCAGGTTTGATCTGGAAGTGAACTTGCCATGGACGCACAGGCAGACCAAAACACCGCAGAGCGGACGGTTTCGCGCGACACTGTCATCGAATTGATAGAGCTGTTGTATTTTGGATACCGTGATTTCACCTCGGATCCGGATGTGTTGCTGCTGGATTTCGGATTTGGCCGCGCGCATCATCGGGTCGTGCATTTTGTGGGGCGCAATCCTGGTATCAGCGTGGCCGAGTTGCTGGATATTCTGCGCATCACCAAGCAAAGCCTGGCGCGTGTGTTAAAGGAACTGGTCGAACGCGGAATCATTGAACAGCGTTCCGGAAGCGCTGATCGGCGCAGGCGGCTACTGCACCTGACGGCAGACGGTGTGGCACTGCATGACAGATTGATGCAACCCCAGATCGAACGCGTCCAGGCCGCGATCCGACACGCAGGCGGCGATGCTGCACCGGTTTTCCAGCAGGTGCTTTACGGACTGATCGATGAAGCCGGGCGCGACAGGGTAGAAAAGGTGGTAAGCCCATGAACGGATCGCTTGATGATCTGCCGCATGTGCTGATTGTCGATGACGACAGGCGGCTTCGCGAATTGCTGGGCTCGTTTCTGTCAGCCAATGGATGCCGCGTGTCCGCGGTGAGCGCGGCGGCAGAAGCACGCTTGTGCATGCAGGGCATGGCGTTTGATCTCATGGTGCTGGACGTGATGATGCCGGGAGAAACCGGCGTGGATTTTGCAGCGTCACTGCGAGACACCGGCAATGACGTACCGATCCTGATGTTGTCGGCGCGCGCTGAAATAGACGACCGGATCACTGGACTGAGTGCAGGTGTCGATGACTACCTGGCCAAGCCGTTTGAACCGCGCGAATTGCTGTTACGGGTACAGGCCATTTTGAAGCGCCACTCCTCGACCCAACCGGCCAGTGCAGAAGTGGTCGAAGTGAGTTTTGGCGCCTTTTCGTTCAACCTGGTGCGCGGCGAATTGCGACGCGACGGTCACATCGTGCATTTGACAACACGCGAACGTGACATATTGCGAATCCTGGCTCAGCACGCTGGTGAACCGGTGCAACGGGCAGACATCATCGAACCGGCGCAGGAAGACTCGAATCGCGCGGTGGATGTGCAGATCAACCGGCTCCGGCGCAAGATTGAAGATCAACCTGCCATGCCGGTTTATCTGCAAACTGTGCGCGGGCACGGATATACTCTGCACGTGGATTAGGTCACGACGATCCCGGGTCGTTGCAACCAGAATCCACAGGCCTGACTGCCTGCAAGTGCGTTCACACGTATTGACTGTTTTTTGAAAGGTGTTTCACATGTCGGCGATTGCCAGCCGCGACGATACCCCGCCGGAGAAGCGCACCCTGTACTGGCACTTCAACCGCCTGCTTGAGCGGTACATGCCTGAACAGCTGTATCAG
>CAYRLR010000432.1:0-3319 GCA_964424975.1 uncultured Anderseniella sp. | reverse complement strand
GTATTTGCGGGTTCTGACAACGCGCAAACCGTTTTGGCGCATCAAACGACCAATACGACGATGGCCGACACGAAGTCCCAACTCCTTCAACTCTTGCGTCATCCTTGGGCGACCATAGCTGCCAAGACTGTGATGATGTTGCTCTCGGATGTGAGCCAGCAAAACCATGTCCTGTCTCTGGCGATGGCTCACCTGGCGACCACGCCAGGAACGATAACCACGCGTTGTGACGCCCAAAACATGACACAGCCTGTCAACGGGAATGTGCCTTCGGTGTTCATCAACAAACGCAAATCTCATTTGCTTTGGTTCGCGAAGAACACTGTGGCTTTTTTAAAACTTCCCTCTCCTCCAGGAGCAGCCGGTTCTCTTTTCGAAGTCGTTGGTTCTCTTTGGCGAGGTCGATTTCCGTTGCAGGTGGCTGGTCATCGGGTCTGGATTTCTGGATCCATTTCGCCAGCGTAGAAAAACCAACGCCCAAATCGGTCGCTACTTGTCTGCGTGTCAATCCGCTCGTCAGTGCAATACGCACGGCCTCGCGCTTGAATTCGTCATTGTGTCGGTGTGCCATGGTTGTTCTCCTTGATGGCAATTATTCCATTCAAGGACACGGAACGAAACCGTGACAAGTCCAGTTTGAGAAAGAACGGGCGCTTTGATAGCTGATGATATCAATACTTGAAAGACAGCATGACGGCATTGAGAAAGCAAAGCAATCAGGCGCCAAATTTGGAAAACCTGCTGTTTCACGATCTATCATCGGTGAAGTACGGAAACTGCGTGATGACGGCGTTGGAGCATCTGAGAATACAAAGCGTCTGCAGATCAGTCGTGCGAGTGTGTATCGAATGATAAATGACAAACAATAAAAAAAAGTCGGCTCAGATTTCTCTGAACCGACCCTGAAGTCTGATCTAAATCAAACAATTGTCATGTCTTCTTAGAAGAAGAACCACGTTCCGAAGGTAGCGCGAACGCCGTCTTCGTCACGGCCGTCCAGGTACTCAGAATGAGCCCAGATGACTTCCCAACCCATGCGCATCTGCTTGACAGGCTGCCACATGATGTTGGCGTGTACCTTGTAAAGCTTATCCTTGTCATCGCCATCATCGTCTTGATCGCCAAGAGCTTCGACATAGGAGAACTGCGTGTTGAAGCTTGTGGTTTCGCTGAGACCGAATGACAGGCCGACGATGAAGGCAAGTGCTTCAAGCGGATCGCCATTGTTATCAGTGTCATCAAAGCCGTCTTCGAAGACGAACTTCTTGGTCAGCAGGCCTTCACCGTAGCCGAAGCCACCGGTCAGGGTTGCAACGTCAGCCAGGTTGAAGTTGGCGCCAACCTGAACAGCCCAACCGAGTTCGTCCTGTCCAACAGGCTCCCAGTCAGCAACTTCACCGGTTACGATGAACTGATGACCACCAGCAATGTCGTACTGCAGGTAACCAGCAATGTTCGGCATGTTGGTGGAGGAGTAGTGGGTTGGCTCTTCGATAGCGACAGCCCAGGAAAGAGGACCATCCGAGTAGCTCAACCGAACCTGTGTGGCACGAGAATACGTCAACAACGAACCAGCGAAGTCAACGGTGGACACACCGATTGGCAGCAGAGCAGCTGTCATCCAGTACTGACCCATGGTGAAGGTCCAGTTTGGTGTCATGTCCCAGTGGCCAACAGCATGACGCAGACGGAACAGAGTGCTTCCGGAGTTGGCTTCACCGGAGGTGAAGTCACCTTCGATCTGGGTGCGGATCTGGCCGATAGACGTGTCGATCTTGGACTTGATACCGAAACGCGACTGTCTGGCCGTGATGCCGATGTGATCGCCTGAGTCTTCGCCGACTCTGCTTGAGTCGAATGAGTTGGCAACGCCATGTTTTTCATCAAAATCATAAGCCACGTGGCCAGCAACATAACCGTACACAGTTACTTCAGCAACTGGAGCAGGAAGATCAGCAGTTGGAGTTACAGCGATAGTGAAACCACTGCCATCGTTGACGTTTGCGCTGTCCTTGACTGCGTCCACACCCCAGGTGTTACCACCAAGGCCGCGTTCATAACGCAGGAAAGAAGAACCAGCAGGTGCCTGAGCAGATGCTGTCTGGATTGTGTCTACCTGACTCTGAAGGGCAGCAAGCTGAGCCTTCAGGGTGCTGAGTTCATCAGCAGCCGCGCCAGTGGTCATTACGGCAAGAGCCGCGCCACCGAGCAGGGCATTACGAAGCATATTTGACATTATGGTTACTCCCATAAATTCTCTAGAGTTAGGTTTGCCCCCCGGAAATATTCCCCTGCAAACCGGGACTTTAGGAGGACGGCGTGTAAAACCAAATCACACAAGAACTGTTTTCTATGTTCGACGCGCAGAAATCAACCATCAGTTCAGTCGCCGGTTCACTATTTTAGAAAGTGTGACATATTTGCCACAGTAGGTTGTCCGGGCATTATCGGGCGTTCTACCGCCTGCCGAAACTATCCCAAACTGCTCCCCTTATACATACACCGCCTTATGTTCAGTGCAGTCCGGGGCGCGCAGTTCACGTAAAATGCCGGAAAACAGCCGTTTATTTCGTGCTTTACGCAATCGCATATTATCAGTGGGTTGAACCGAGCGGATCAGCAACCGGTTGCGTTTTGCGTGGCACTGGCTGGTTGTTGGGGGCACGGTTCAACCGCTGTGGTCAGTGGCGGCGTTCACGGGGCGGCGGTTGCGCATCGGTTTGTATGACAGGCGAAGAAGCCTCGCCAGATGATTTTGGCGTGTTGGGAGGGGGAATCACTGCGGAATTGCCTGATTGAGGGCGGAATTTTCGTATTGCCGCTTTGATTCTTGCGCATTGTGAGTCGCAAAGCATCGGTTCACAGCAGGTGCAACCTCGATAATTGCCCAATCGCACGGATTCGCCGGTGATTGGCGTTGCGAAAATCGCATCAAGAGGGAAATGCCTGGTCCTTGGTGATGGCGCTGTGGGGAAGTCCGTGAGCCATGGCGACTGGAATGGCTTGATTTGGTATAAGTCACCTACGAGTGGATGCTGCGCGCATTGCACGGCGTGTGCCTGGTGCAGATGCAGACAACATGGCTGCCGTAAGATATGATGAAAGCCAACGGATTGGCGATTACGGGATCAAGAACGCTCCGCCGCCGTCCGGCGCATGAAA
Source organism: uncultured Anderseniella sp. (assembly GCA_964424975.1). Taxonomy (GTDB): domain Bacteria; phylum Pseudomonadota; class Alphaproteobacteria; order Rhizobiales; family Aestuariivirgaceae; genus Anderseniella. Next base: position 157 of record CAYRLR010000432.1, on the reverse strand, counting down.
TCCACAGTTTCAAACTGAAGGAGTTGAATGATGAATGCCTGGAATTTCAACGATGCGATGCTCGTCGCCAGCCATAACTGGTATTGGCTGGCTGCGGCGCTGGCGGTTGGACTGGTTGTTGGTTGGGTGACATGTCGCAGTGCTGATGCTCACTAGA
>CAYRLR010000431.1:0-3329 GCA_964424975.1 uncultured Anderseniella sp. | reverse complement strand
GCCCTGATGGCGTTCGTTGCCGGCAACGCCGTCGTGGCGGCGGCAATTTACGTGCTGATCTATATTGTCGCGGTTGCGTTTTCGCTACCTGGCGCTGCGCTTTTGACCATACTGGGCGGCTTCCTGTTCGGCTGGCTGCCGGGTGGCGTCCTCACGGTCATTGCAGCAACCATCGGTGCGGTGGCGATCTTCCTGGCTGCGAAAACCTCACTTGGCGACACGCTTGCCAGCCGCGCAGGTCCATGGATGGAAAAACTGTCCGGCGGATTCAGGGAAGACGCGTTCCACTACATGCTGTTCCTGAGACTGGTGCCGGTGTTTCCGTTCTGGCTGGTCAATATTGCACCGGCACTTGCCGGTGTCGGACTTGGCACCTATGCGCTCACCACCCTCATCGGCATCATTCCGGGCACATTTGCCTTCTCAATCCTGGGATCGGGACTGGACTCCATCATCATTGAGCAGAAGGCGGTTTATCAGTCCTGCATTGCCCAGAACGGTGCCGACAACTGCGAGTTTGCGCTTGATGCCGGCGCGCTGGTTACCCCGCAATTGCTGGCAGCATTTGTTGCACTGGGCGTGGTTGCGGTGATCCCCGTCATCATCAAGAAACTGCGCCGGCGCAAGACGGCGACCCCCGGCGAGACGTGAGTTCGGCAGTCTGTCTGCTGTCTTCCTGAACTGCTGTTGAAAAATCCTGTATATCTGGACCTCCAGTGAGGCCTGAAAGGGACTTCCATGACTGACATTACCTGCGATATCTGCGTCATCGGCGCAGGCTCCGGTGGCCTGAGTGTTGCCGCGGCGGCCAGCCAGTTCGGCGAAAAGGTCGTGCTGATCGAAAAAGGCAGGATGGGCGGCGACTGCCTGAACTATGGCTGCGTTCCCTCGAAAGCCCTGCTGGCGGCGGGCAAGCACGCGCACGCTTTTTCCACCGGCGTGGACTTCGGCGTTGCGGCGCAGACCCCCAGGGTCGACTTTGCCAGGACCATGGCGCACGTCAAGGACGTCATTGCCGGTATCGCCCCGCATGACAGCCAGGAACGCTTCGAGGGCCTTGGCGTGACGGTTATCCGCGAGGCGGCACGCTTTGTCGATGCCGAGACGGTCGAGGCGGGCGGCAACCGCATCAAGGCGCGCCGGTTCGTCGTGGCAACAGGCTCGTCACCATCAGCCCCGCCGATTCCCGGCCTGGACGGTGTCGACTATTTCACCAACGAGACGATTTTTGACAATACCACGCTGCCCGCGCACCTGATCATCATCGGCGGCGGTCCGATCGGTATGGAAATGGCGCAGGCCCATCGCCGGCTCGGCGCCAAGGTCACGGTGCTGGAAGCGTTTCAGCCGCTCGGCAAGGACGATCCCGAGCTGACCGCGATTGTGCTGACGCACTTGCGCGACGAGGGCATCGATATCCGTGCTGGTGCAAAAATCACCTGTATCGCCAGGGCCGCCAAGTCGAAATCCATCGAAATCACCCTGGAAGGCGACGACGGCAAGGCTGAAAAACTCTCAGGCTCGCATCTGCTGGTGGCAGCCGGGCGCGTGGCCAATGTCGATGGCCTCAACCTGGAGGCAGCCGGTATCGAGTATGACCGGCGCGGCATCAAGGTGGACAAGGGCCTGCGCAGCACCAACCGCAAGGTCTATGCCATCGGTGACGTGGCCGGCGGGCTGCAGTTCACCCACGTTGCCGGTTACCAGGCCGGCCTGGTGATACGGTCGATCCTGTTCCGCCTGCCGATCAGCAATGAAACCAGAATCATTCCGTGGGTGACCTATACCGACCCGGAACTTGCCCATATCGGCCTGACCGAGGCGCAGGCGGGCGAAAGCCACCCCGGCCACAAGGTGTTGCGCTGGCACTTCGCCGAAAACGACCGCGCCCGCGCCGAACGCCGCACATCAGGCCTGATCAAGGCGGTGGTGTCGTCAAATGGCGAGATCCTGGGGTGCTCTATCGTGGCTCCCAATGCAGGAGACCTGATTCAACCGTGGGCAATGGCGATTTCATCAGGACTAAAGATAAAGGCCATGATAGACATGGTCGCGGCATATCCGACCTTCAGCGAAGTTTCCAAACGCGCTGCAACAAGTTATTATGCCGACCTGCCATCCAGACCCATGGTCCGGCGTATCATAGGATGGCTCAAGATTTTTGGATGACCGCCGTCAGCTGACCCGCATCTGCTGACATTCATGTAAAGGCAGATATGAGTACGGATACGGGAAAACGGGATTTTGCGCGGTCAAGCAGGCGTGCACCATGGTATCGCAAGCTGACCGCCAAGGTGCTGGTGATGGCAGCCGTGTTCCTGATGATCGGCGAACTGCTGGTGTTTTTGCCGTCCATCGCCAATTTCCGAATCAACTGGCTGAAGCAACGCTCGGCCACGGCGGAAATTGCAGCTCTGGCGGTTGAAGCGGCACAGGAACAGGAAATCTCGCGGCCGCTGCGCAAGGAACTGCTGAACCGTGCGGGTGTACTGGTGCTGGCGGTGCGGACCAATGACGCCCGGCAACTGGTGCTGATGCCCGACAAGCCGCCCCTGGTCGAAGCCTCCTATGATCTGCGCGTGCAGCAGCCCGTGATGGCCATCTATGACGCGGCAACCACCCTGTATCACCGGGGCAACCGGGTCATCGGGGTGATGGACAAGCCGTCCAGCATGAGCGGCACGCTGATTGAAATGGCGCTTGAGGAAAAACCGCTGTTCAAGGCCATGGTGCAGTATTCCATCAACATTCTGACCCTGTCGATTTTCCTCGCCTTCATCCTGGCTGCGCTTTTGTTCTTCGTCGTGAACCGGCTGCTGGTGCGGCCGGTGCAACGCCTGTCCGGCAACATGCAGGCGTTTGCGCTCAATCCTGAAGACCGCAGTCGCATCATCACACCGTCAGGCCGGGTCGACGAAATCGGTGCGGCGGAACAGGAACTGCGCCAGATGCAGACCGAACTGTCTGATCTGCTGTCGCAGAAAAGCCGGCTTGCATCGCTCGGCCTTGCTGTCTCGAAAGTCAGCCATGACCTGCGCAACATGCTGGCATCGGCCCAACTGATCTCGGACCGGCTGGGGATGGTTGACGATCCGACGGTGAAGAAATTCACGCCCAAGCTGATTGCATCGCTGGACCGGGCCATCGGCTTTTGCCAGGACACTTTGAAATTCGGCCGGGCGCAGGAAGCACCACCCCGGCGCGAGATGTTCAACCTGCGCACCCTGGTGGATGACGTGCTGGACCACAGCACGACCGAGGCCGGCAGCGACGTGGTGTTCTACAATGAAGTGTCCACGGACATGGATGCCGATGCCGACCGGGAACAG
>CAYRLR010000430.1:0-3331 GCA_964424975.1 uncultured Anderseniella sp. | reverse complement strand
AAGATGCCACAAAAAGCGCGAGCCCTTGTTTCGAGATCATCAAAACAAAGGCTCTGGAGCAATTTTATCCGATCAGATGATGCCATCTGATCGGATGATGCTTTAAGTCAGAAAACTCCGTGCCACCCAGACGATCAACACACCGACACCAATTGCAGCCAGGCCGGAATTGCGCAGTGTGTCTTCTGAAAACCGTGCTGCCACCTGGGCAAGCTCCTTCAGTCGACCAGGTGCGATGGCATAGAGCAGGCCTTCGATAACGAAGACCAGCCCTATTGCCAAAACAAACTCTTTCACTACTGGGCCGGAGCCGATTGCTGAGTGCCGAAATACTTGAAGAACTCGGAATCGGGCGTCAGGACCAGGGTAGTGCCACTATTCGCCAGGCTGTTGGTATAAGCCTGCATTGAGCGATAGAAGGCAAAGAACTCCGGATCCTGCTGAAATGCTTCCGCGAACACCTTGTTTCGGTTTGCATCACCTGTACCGCGCAGAATTTCAGACTCACGCTGTGCCTTCGACATAAGCTCGACGGATTGCCTGTCAGCTTCCGCCTTGATCCGCGTGGCCTGGGCCTCACCAACGGCGCGAAGTTCTGCCGCTTCTGCAAACCGCTCGGCGTTCATGCGGGCATAGGTATCTTTCAACACCTGTTCCAGCAGATCGGTGCGGCGAATTTTCACATCAACCACCTCGATACCAAGCGCTTCTGCCTCGAGACGAACCTGGTCGCGAATCTCGCGCATCATCGCGGCGCGGTCCTTGGACAGGGCAGCATCAAATGAACGACGGCCATAGGTCTGGCGAAGTGCCGCATCGAGACGGGTTTCAATACGGTCCTTGGCCCGGTTGAGCGATGCCCCGACGGTTTCACGGAACCGGCGGGGATTGTTCACGCGGATCATGGTGACCGTATCAACGACATACCGCCGGCTATCCACCACCTGGACTTCCTTGTCCGGGCTTTCAAAGAACACGATACGATCTTCGATGATGATGACTTCCTGCACAAACGGCAGCTTGAAATACATGCCGGGCTCGTTGATTTCCCGCTGGATTTCACCCAGTTGAGTAACGAGAGCCTTTTCTCTTTCGTCGACAACAAACACCGATGTCCATACCAGAAACGCGATGACCGCGACGACGATGGCTCCAAAAGACTTGAACATGCCCATTACTGGTTACTCCCCGTAGACTGCTGTCGCTTCTGTATTTCCGGCAGCGGAAGATACGGCACCACGCCTGTACCACCCTGGCCGCCGGCGTTGCCTTCCACGATCACCTTGTTGGACTTGGACATGACGTTTTCCATCATTTCCAGGAAAAGGCGCTTGCGCGTCACGTCCTTGGCCTTGGCGTACTCTGCGTAAATCGAATTGAAGCGTTGTGCCTCGCCCTCGGCTTCGTTGACTATGCGAGCCGTGTAGCCTTTTGCATCTTCAACGATCTTGGATGATTCACCGCGCGCCTTGCCCAGCACCTGGTTGCGATACTGCTCGGCTTCGCGAATGAACTGGTTCTGGTTCTGCTCGGCACGCTGAACTTCTTCAAACGCATCGGCCACCGGCGGAGGCGGATCGGCCCGCTCCAGCAGGACACCGAGAATCGAAATACCTGCACTGTAGGAATCCAGCGCATCCTGGATCAGTTCGCGAACCTGTCCCTGTGCAACCAGACGACCCTGTGTACGGAAGTCTTCGGCGCGGGTGCGGCCAACAATTTCACGCATCGCGCTTTCGGAAACCGTGCGAACCAGCATTTCCTGGTCGCGCACATTGAACAGATATTTCTTGGGATCGGCTATTTTCCACTGCACCTTGAACTCGACATTGATCAGGTTCTGATCGCCTGCGAGCATCAGGTTGCTGGAATTGCGATCGGTTCCGCCAAAGTTGATCTGGCTGACACTCTCGACCGGCAGTTTCTCCATGGTCTCAATCGGCCAAGCTGCAAATTTCAGACCTGGCAGAACAGTGCGGTTATACTCGCCAAGCCGCAATACCACGCCCTGTTCTTCCGCTTCGACCGTGTGGAAACTGTTGAATGCCCACAGCGCACCAATCGCAATCAGCCCGATAATCCACGGGCTTTTGCCGCCACCGCCTTGCGGTAAGACAGTCTTGAGCCGTTCCTGGCCCTTGCGGATCAGATCTTCCAGGTCCGGCGGGGTTCCTGAGCCACCGCCTCGATTGCCACCTCCACCGGATGGTTTCTGTCCCCATGGCCCGTCGCCGCCGCCGTTACCGTTACCGTCGCCGCCGCCTTGCCAGCCACCACCCTTTTTATTCCATGGCATATCGTGCTCGTATCCTTGTCATTAGGATTGTTGCCGGTCCTGCAAATCGCCGACATTCGTATTGTCTTAGTTGGTATAGGCAAACGCGAACGTCAAGTCCATGGATCAACGCGCCGGCCAATTTGCGCGCGCAGGCTAATGTGCCAGTGCCTGTGCGTGCCATGCCACATGATCGCCGATGAAGCTGGCAATAAAGTAGTAGGAATGATCATAACCCGGTTGCATCCGCAAGGTCAGAGGATGATCGGCCGCGGCACAGGCGATCTCGATAAGTTGCGGTTTCAACTGGTTTTTCAGGAAATCGTCCGCATCTCCCTGATCAATCAGGATCGGCAGTTTTTCCGTGGCTTGCCCAATCAGGGCACACGCATCATATGCAGCCCACGCATCCTTGTCGTCGCCCAGATAACCGCCCAGCGCCTTGTGTCCCCACGGGCAGTTCATTGGTGATACAATTGGCGAAAATGCCGACACGGATTTGAACTTTCCGGGGTTTTTCAGGGCGATGGTCAGTGCGCCATGGCCGCCCATCGAATGCCCAGATATAGCTTGCCGGTTCATATCAACATTGAAAGCGGCCGCCACCACATCCGGCAGTTCCCGGGTAATATAGTCATACATTTGATAGTGCTTCGACCACGGTTCCTGCGTGGCATTCACATAAAACCCGGCACCAAGCCCGAAGTCATAGGCAGCTTCCGGGTCATCCGGCACACCGTCTCCGCGTGGCGATGTGTCCGGCATGACAATTGCCACGCCATGCTCGGCCGCATAGCGCTGGGCACCCGCCTTGGTCACGAAATTCTGATCGGTACAGGTCAGCCCGGACAGCCACCACAACACCGGTACCTTCGCATGGGCAGCCTGCGGCGGCAGGTATATCGAAGCGGTCATTTCACACTGACAAGCGTCACTGGCATGTGAAAACTGTATTTGCTCGCCGCCGAAACATACGGCCCGGCTCTTGATCTCGACACTTGTCATCCGGAAATTCCTCATTTCGTCATAGCGTGCTGTTTTGCGCATATCCGGCAT
>CAYRLR010000429.1:0-3332 GCA_964424975.1 uncultured Anderseniella sp. | reverse complement strand
CCAGTGCAAAGGTTGCTGCACCACCTGCCATCAGCGGCCCGCCGGCAGCGATGCCAAAATCACTTTGCATCAACAGGTAGATGCCATAGCCCAGAAGGCCGCCACCTCCGATGACGGTCAGCCAGCCCAACGCCCCGACAAGACCGGCGACACCGCTTCCCAATGTTGTTTCTTCAGCCATATACGAGAACCCCGTACCAAATCCCTTGGCGTTAGTTGATCACAAAACACGCCTGTGAGCAATTCGTCATCTGGTCGGGACAGGTATCTCGCCGCGATAGTCATAGAAACCACGATTGGTTTTCCGGCCAAGCCAGCCGGCCTCGACATATTTGACCAGTAACGGGCAAGGCCGGTACTTGCTGTCGGCAAGGCCATCAAACAGTACCTGCATGATCGACAGGCATGTATCGAGCCCGATGAAATCGGCAAGCTCGAGCGGGCCCATTGGGTGATTTGCCCCGAGTTTCATGGCTTTGTCGATGGCTTCAACCGAGCCGACGCCTTCATACAGGGTGTAGACGGCTTCGTTGATCATGGGCAACAGGACCCGGTTCACGATGAAGGCAGGAAAATCTTCTGCAACCGCGACAGACTTGCCCAAGGTGCCGACAAATTCGCGCACTTCCTGGAAAATCTCGTCAGCAGTGGCAATGCCGCGAATCAACTCGACCAGTTCCATCACCGGTACCGGGTTCATGAAATGGATGCCCATGAACCGTTCCGGCCGGTCTGTTACGGCAGCCAGCCGGGTAATGGAAATCGAAGACGTATTGGAACCGATCATGGCGTCGGGTTGCAGGTGCGGACAAAGATCGGTCAGGATCTTGCGCTTGACGTCTTCATCTTCGACTGCTGATTCAATGACCAGGTCCACATCGCCAAACTGTTCAAAGCTCGCATAAGGCGCAATACGTTCAAGCGCTGCCTTGCGGTCAGCCTCGGTTATCTTGTCTGATTTGACCTGCCTCGCCATATTGCCGTTGATGGTGGCAAGGCCCTGTTCGATCAGGTCGGTCGATATGTCGTACAAACCCACCTCGTAGCCGGACAGTGCGCATACGTGTGCGATGCCTGAGCCCATCTGACCCGCACCGATAATCCCGATTTTCTTGATCGTCATATTCTTCAATATCTCTTCATACCGCGAAGTGCGGGAGACTATCGTGGGTGTTGCCGCGCGGCAAGAGAGTTTATCGCACTGCAATATGAAACCCGCCTGACGTTTCCGCCAGACGGGTTGATAAGTGTGTTTCGACATCGTGCCGCGTCACAACTGTGCCGGGTTGTAGCGAACATAACCCGTCGCGATCTAGTAACCCGCCTTGGTCAGCTCGGCTTCAAGCGCCGGCACGGCTTCAAACAGGTCAGCAACCAGACCGTAATCGGCAACCTGGAAGATCGGCGCTTCTTCATCCTTGTTGATGGCAACAATGACTTTTGAGTCCTTCATACCGGCAAGGTGCTGGATGGCGCCGGAGATGCCGACCGCGATGTACAGATCGGGCGCAACCACTTTGCCGGTTTGACCAACCTGGTAATCATTGGGCACATAGCCCGCGTCGACAGCGGCGCGGGATGCACCAACCGCCGCATTGAGCTGGTCGGCAACCTTTTCCAGCATGGCGAAGTTCTCACCATTCTGCATGCCGCGCCCGCCGGATATGATGATGCCGGCAGAGGTCAGTTCCGGCCGGTCCGACTTGGACAGGTTTTCGCTGACATAGGAGGTGAGGCCAGGGTCGGCTGGTGCCGCAATTTTTTCAATTGCTGCAGATCCGCCGGTGCCGGCAGACTCAAACGACGCGGTCAGAACCGTGACGATTTTTTTGGCGCCTGTCGCCTGAACCGTCTGTACCGCATTGCCGGCGTAGATGGGGCGTTCAAAGGTGTCGGCGCTATGAACGGCAATGATGCCGGAGACCTGCATTTCGTCGAGCAGGGCAGCGACGCGCGGGGACACGTTCTTGCCGTTCGTCGTTCCCGGTGCGACCATGGTGTCGTGGTCGGCCATCAGGCCGACAATCAACGCGGCCATCGGCTCGGCCAGCGAGCGTTCAAACATGGCATCATCGCAATGCAGAACCTTTTTCACACCGGCTAGCCCTGCGGCTTCCTTGGCAGCGCCGTCGGCATTATGCCCGGCCACCAGGACGTGTATGTCGCCACCCATCTGGGTGGCGGCCGTCAGCGCCTTGTGGGTTGCGTCCTTGAGGCTGGCATTGTCGTGTTCGGCTATGAGGAGAATGGCCATGATCAGATAACTCCTGCTTCGTTTTTCAGCTTGTCGACAAGCTCCGCAACCGATGCCACTTTCTTGCCGCCCTGGCGTGCCGGTGGCTCAACGGTCGATACAATTTTCAGTTTGGGGGCAATATCAACGCCCATTTCAGCTGCGATTTTCTCATCGAGCGGCTTTTTCTTGGCCTTCATGATGTTCGGCAGTGACGCATATCGCGGCTGGTTGAGGCGCAGATCAGTGGTCACGATCATCGGCATCTTGACCTTGATGGTTTGCAGGCCGCCGTCGATTTCGCGGGTAATGTTGGCACTGTCGCCGTCCAGTTCGATCTTTGAGGCGAACGTGGCCTGCGACCAGCCCATCAGCGCAGCCAGCATCTGGCCGGTCTGATTGCAGTCATCGTCAATGGCCTGCTTGCCAAGGATCACCAGATCAGGTTTTTCTTCCTCGATCACTGCCTTGAGCAGCTTGGCAACGCCAAGCGGTTCAACATACTCGTCATGCTTGATGAGAATGCCGCGATCGGCACCCATCGCAAGCGCGGTGCGGATGGTTTCCTGGGCCTGCTGTGGCCCCACCGAGATCGCGATGACCTCTGTTGCGGTACCGGCTTCCCTGAGGCGAAGAGCTTCTTCGACGGCAATTTCGTCGAAAGGGTTCATCGACATTTTGACATTGGCCAGTTCGACACCCGAACCATCGGCCTTGACGCGGATCTTGACATTGTAGTCAACCACCCGCTTGACAGCGACCAGTACTTTCATATGAGGCAATCTCTCTCGTTAATAGTGATAGCGGCCTTACCTGGTTAGCGCCCGTGTATGTGCAGCCGCCATAAGCAAAGCTTTGCGAGGCGTGGACGGGACCCTATTGGCCTGTTATCGGGTCCGTCAATGCGATATTCGTCAAAACGTGGCCAATTGCGACTTCTGGTCACAATTTTTCAGCATAATTGGCATGACAGCAGCCTGCCAGTCAGGCCTGTCTTGCCGCCAGCGTGTTTCTGAACGCGGCAGTAACCAGAAAGCCGGTTGCAAAACCACCTATGTGGGCCCACCAGGCCACAATGACCTCGCCCTTGGGCTCGTCG
>CAYRLR010000428.1:0-3337 GCA_964424975.1 uncultured Anderseniella sp. | reverse complement strand
TGTTTCGTGCTGATCGCGCTGTGGTCTCCGAGGTCATTCTATTCCCCGAAAGAACTGGTTTCGCTGGCTGAAATTGAAACCCTGCACAAGGGCCACAAGGTTTTCCCAAGCGCGCAACCACTTGTGCCGACGCTGATCGTCGCGGTGTTCGTGCTGTTGTATGGGGCTTATCAGTACAATAAATGAAGCTGGTCCTGTGAACACCTGTCGCGCTGCAAGGTTCAGGTCTCCGGACTGTCCAGTACGACGATGTCCGTGTCATTGATGGTTACAGATACCGGCGTACCTTCGGCCAGAAGCGTGCCGTCGATGGTGTTGACCGCCTCCAGCTGATGAGGGCCTGCGCTGAGGAAGTAGCGTGACAACTGGCCCTGGTAATCGACCGCCGTTATGGTGCCTGGAAACCGGTTGCTGCCGGCCTTCTTCGCCGATGGCGTGCCGGTCTGCAATTGCAGGTTTTCTGCCCGCATCACCAGTTGCACCTGGCTGCCTTTGACAAGACCTTTCTGTACCACGGAAATTGTGCCGAGACCCTCAACTTCAACCTTGGCCGATGCCGGACCTGCCGAAGCGACCGTGCCGGCGACGATGTTCGCGTTGCCCAGAAAGCGCGCCACGAATTCCGATTTCGGCTGGCCGTAGACTTCCTGGGGGGCACCTGTCTGTTCGATGTTGCCGGCACTCATCACCACAACCTTGTCAGACAGGGCAAGCGCTTCGGACTGGTCGTGGGTCACGAACACGGTGGTGATGCCGATCTGGCGCTGGATGTTCTTCAGTTCGACGCGCATCTCTTCGCGCAGGTTTGCATCAAGCGCCGACAGCGGTTCGTCAAGCAGCAGAACATCGGGCTCGACGACAATGGCGCGGGCCAGTGCGATGCGCTGTTGCTGGCCGCCCGACAGCTGCGAAGGATAGCGGTCTTCCACGCCGGGAAGGCGGACGATTTCCAACGCGCGCGTGACCTTCTGCTTCGCTTCATCTGCGGGGACATTGCGGTATTTCAGGCCAAAGCCAATGTTCTGGCCAATGGTCTTGTGGGGAAACAGCGCATAGTTCTGGAACACGATGCCCAGATTGCGTTTGTGGATCGGCACATCATTGATGCGTTGCCCGGCAATCTCGATATCGCCGCCGGTGGGTTTTTCCAGCCCGGCAATCATCCGCAATAATGTGGTTTTCCCGCATCCGGATGGCCCAAGCAGGGTGGTGAACGAGCCCTCCTCGAAGGTCACGTCTGCCCGCTTGACCGCCACGACGGGTCCGAACGACTTGCTGATCGCGGTCAGTTTGACCTCTGCCATAGTGCCTCCCAAAAATGTTCTAGCGGGCCGCCGGTTCATGCAGGCGGCCCGCCATTGATGCTGGTTTACGTGTGGGCTCAGGCGCCCTTCTTGACGCGGTTCCACATCTTCTTCTGTTCCTTTTCATGCGGGTTCCACTTGGACGGATCGCGGAACACCAGATCCTTGAGCGTGCCGGTCGGATCGAAGGCAGGCAGGCCATTGATGATTTCGGTCATCTTGATCTTGGTCGGATCCAGCGATGGCGGATACTTCTGACCTTCAGCGACCGCAATGGCCGTCTTCGGGTCGAGCATGAAGTTGAGCAATTCCTCGGCCTCTGCCATGGGCGAGCCCTTCAGCACGAACATGCTTTCCATCCAGGCAAGACCGTTCTTCGGATCGACATAGCCGATCGGGTGGCCCTGGGCCTGAAGGGCGGCAACGCGACCTGACCAGGCCTCGGTGACATAGATTTCCTCCTTGGCCAGCAAGTCCATCAGTTCAGCACCGGAAGACCAGTACTTGACCACCAGGGCGCGGTGTTCGCGCGCCTTGTCCCAGACGGCGTCCCAGTCCTGGATATCGTTTGGATCCTGTCCGGACTGCAGTGCGCCATACCAGGCACGGTTGGCCCAGTCGCCGCCCCAGCCGCCGATCTTGCCCTTGAGTTCCTTCTTCAACAGCAGGTTGGCGCCCAGCTTCTCGGCCTCTTCCTTGGTGACGTGCTTGGTGTTGTAGGCGATGCCCGTGGTGCCGTAGTCAAACGGCACGGCTGACAGCTTGCCTGGCGTGATGGCGCGGAACGGCTTGATGATGGCGTCCATCACGTTTACCAGGTTGGGAATGTTGGCTTCATTCAGTTCGCTGCCATAGCCGTTGTCGACCCAGCGCTTGTACCAGCTCACACCCGACGAATGCAGGATATTGTGACCGTCGGTGGACCCGGCTGCCTTGATCTTGGTGAGGACTTCTTCCTCGCCGCCGAAGGTTGCGTCAACCACCTTGTTGCCGGTCTTGGCCTCGTAGGGAGCGAAGGCGTTCTTGCGCAGCGCCTCTGATACAACACCGCCCCAGCCTTCAAAGTGCAGTTCGGTGGCCGCGGCCATTGCCTGCCGGCTCATGCCGGTCATGACGCCGCCGCTGACGCCGGTGGCGAGACCGGCCATGCCAAGCAGGCTCATGAACGTGCGCCGGTCAACATCCCTGTTGCCGATCATCTCCTGAAGCCGCTCGTAGCGTTTGGTTGAACTCATTTTCATCGTGTTTTCTCCTTGTTGAAGGTTGGTTATCGGCGTCGGCTGGTAAAATAGCGGGCAAGCCCGCCGGCGATGAGAGGCAGTCCGGCCGTGATCATGATCATTACGAAGCCGAGTGCGTTGATTTCCGGACTGATCGAGTTGCGCAGCATGCCGAATATCTGCGTCGGCACGGTTTCCATCCCGGACGGCCGCCAGAAAATTGTTGCCGTGATGTTGTCGAACGAGATGGTGAAGGCGAACAGGGCACCTGCGAACACTGCCGGCATGAGCAGGGGAAAGGTGACCTGGAAAAAGGCCTGCAGCGGGTTGGCGCCAAGGCTTCGGGCAGCTTCTTCATATTCCTTCTTGATGCCGACGAGGCGGGCCTGCACGACCAGTACAACGAACGGCAGTGCGATAATTGTGTGACCAAGCAGCAGCAGGCCAAAGGAGCGCGGCATGGAGGCCCAGCGCAGAAAGATCAGCAGGCCAACAGCCAGCACGGTCTCCGGCACGAGAACCGGCGAGATCAGCAGGGTTGTGATCCAGTCCTTGCCGCGGAACCGGTAGCGCACCAGCGCGAGCGAGGCGAGGATGCCAATGGTCGTGGCACACACCGACGTCAGCAGGCCGAGCAGCATGGTGGTCTTGAAGGCGCGCTCGATTGCGTCGTTGGCCAGCAGCCTGGAGAACCATTGCAGGCTGAAGCCCTCGATGGGGAAACCGCCGAACTGGGAACTGTTGAAGGCCAGCAGCAGGACCACGGCAATGGGTGCAAACATGAACACATAGACGAAGATGGTGTAGGCCCTT
>CAYRLR010000427.1:0-3343 GCA_964424975.1 uncultured Anderseniella sp. | reverse complement strand
AAACCACATCTCGCTGCATCTAAAATCGACGCCACTTGGGAAATAGGGGTTAATAAAATGCGCACCGCGAATCGACGGCAGCGGGCAGTCTGGCAAACACATGGCGAGCGCACTGTTCTGAATCACACAAAAACCCCATATAGCAGACCATTGCCAGCGCCAGACCATGCCGCTACTAATTGGCGCTCACCACGGCTTTGCCGGAGTTTCGCACATATCTTCCTTCCCTTTGACAGGATTCTCTAATGAAAATCAGCTTTTCCACCTTTTCTGTTCCAAAAACCGGCATTGCAGTCGTTCTGGCCGGTGAAGGCGGCAAATTGTCTGACGATGGCTCCGCAATCGACAAAGCCGTCAACGGCGCGATCACCAACGCCATGAAGGTGGCGGATTTCAAGGCAGAGCGTGAAAAATCGCTGGACGTCATCTTGCCGAAGGGAGCAGGACTTGAACGTGTCATTGTCATGGGGGTTGGCAAGACCAATGATCTGGATGAAGTTGCTGCCGAATATATCGGTGGCGCGATTGCGGCGACTGCCAGCACGATCAAGGCATCAGCTCTGACCGTGTCTTGTGAGCTTCCAGGCAAACCCGGCATCGAGGCCGCCACGGTCTCTTCCAGGCTTGCGTCAGGCATGCGTTTGCGGACCTACAGCTTTACAAAATACAAATCGAAACCGGAAAAGGTGACACAGCTTTCGACTGTGAAGATGCTGACCGGAGCGGTAGCTGCGGCTAAGAACCGGTATGCGGAACTCGATGCAGTTGCGACAGGCGTTCACTTGGCAAGAGACCTGGTGAACGAGCCGGCCAACATGTTGTATCCGGAGAGTTTTGCCAGCGAAATCAAGAAGTTGTCCAAGCTCGGCATGGCCATTGAAGTGCTCGATGAAAAGCAGATGACGAAGCTCGGTATGGGCGCTCTATTGGGTGTAGGACAAGGATCTTCACACGCATCACGTATGTGCATCATGCGTTGGGACGGCGGCAAGAAGGGTGATCAACCAGTTGCGTTTATTGGCAAGGGCGTGACCTTTGACACCGGTGGCATCTCCATCAAACCGTCTGCCGGCATGGAGGATATGAAAGGCGACATGGGTGGCGCTGCCTGCGTGACCGGCTTGATGGCCGCGCTTGCAGGGCGCAAGGCGAAGGTCAATGCGATCGGCGTTGTCGCGCTGGCGGAAAACATGCCGGATGGCAATGCCCAGCGTCCCGGCGATGTGGTTACATCGATGTCCAAGCAAACCATTGCTGTCCTCAACACCGACGCCGAAGGTCGCCTCGTTCTGGCTGATGCCCTTTGGTACACCCAGGACCGTTTCAAGCCGAAATTCATGATCAATCTGGCGACCCTGACCGGCGCAATCCTGGTAGCGCTCGGCAAGGAGCACGCCGGACTGTTCTCTAACGACGACAAGCTGTCCGATCAGCTTTCCGGCGTGGGCCTGGAAACCCGCGAGCGGGTCTGGCGCATGCCGCTTGCGGCGGAATACGACAAGTTGATCGATTCCGATATCGCAGACATGAAGAACATCGGCGGCAGGCACGCTGGCGCCATCACCGCTGGTCAGTTTCTGCAGCGCTTTGTAAATGGCGTGCCCTGGGCGCATCTGGATGTGGCCGGCACCGCAATGGACGCGGTCAAGTCGCCGATCAACCAGTCCTGGGGGTCCGGCTGGGGAGTTCGATTGCTCGACCGCCTGGTGGAAAGGCATTACGAGACATGAGTCAGCAGCCGGTTGCAACCCGGACCGATGCCCGGCACCCGAATGGCGAAAACCGAGAGGCCAGGCCTGATGATGGTGTTTTCCGCAAAGGCATGACCCGCTGGTCACCTCGATCTGAGTGTCGTCAAACATGACTGAAGTGCTGTTCTACCACCTGGAGCGCGCACGTCTTGAAGACGTGCTGCCGCAACTTGTTCAAAAAACCCTTGAACGCGGATGGAAAGCGGTTGTGCAGGCAGTTGATCCTGCCCGGGTGAAAGCGCTGTCAGAACACCTCTGGCAGTGGCGCGATGATGAATTTCTTCCTCACGGCAGTGGCGATGACGGCAATGCGCAGTTGCAGCCGGTATGGTTGACCACCAGTGATGAAAATCCCAATGCGGCCAATATCAGGTTTCTGGTCGACGGTGCCGAGTACGACAACTCCGACGCGCTGGATCGTCTGATCATTCTGTTTGACGGCAATGACGACAGCGCATTGGCAGCAGCGCGCGAGAAATGGAAGGCCGTCAGTTCGCAAGGCTTGACCGCGACATACTGGCAGCAGGATGAACGTGGTCGATGGATGAAAAAAGCAGAGTCCGGCTCCGGTCGTACGCAAGACAAAGGCGAACCGGACTGATGGGCGAGGACTTTGCCGCAAGGCGCACGCGTGCCCGCGAAGCAACCGCTTCAATTCGGGCTGAAGCCGAGGCCCGTGGCGAACCACTGGCGTGGTTTGACGACGTTTATCGCCGGGCCGGCGGCGATACTGCGATGGTGCCATGGGCCGATGAGGAGGCCCATCCCGGCCTTGCCGAGTGGATTGCCCGCTCTGGCACCATCCACGAGGGCCGCGCACTGGATGTCGGTTGCGGACTTGGCGACAACGCGGAAGCGCTGTCGGCTGCAGGTTACGACGTGACCGCGTTTGACTTGTCGCCGGTAGCCATCGAGTGGGCGGGCAAGAGATTTCCTCATACTCGCGTAGACTATCTGGTTGCCAGTCTGCTGGACCTGCCGGATGAGTGGCTTGGCAAATTCGATCTCGTACATGAAACCTACACGCTGCAGGCGCTGAGCGGCGAGGAGCGAACAGCAGCTTTTTCAGCCACAGCCAGCCTTGTTGCCCCGGGCGGCACGCTGTTGGTTATCGGCCGGGTGCGCGAAGAGGGCACGGACATGGCAGGGCCGCCGTGGCCTCTCACCAGAGCCGAGTTCATGCAATTTGAAACTCTGGGGTTCACTGCGCGTGCCTTTCAGAGCTTCACGGTTCTCGATGGTGTCAATAGTATTGACCATGTTAGAGTCGTGTTCGAACGCGCGACTTGATCGTAAATAACCCAATAAAACAACAGGTTGAAAATGAACGCTAAACTTCGCTATCGGGTTTTGACAGGTAAGGATGATCGCAGTTTCTGCGAGCGGGTCTCTGCCGCCCTGGAGGATGGGTATGAGTTGCACGGTTCGCCGTCAATCACCCACAATGGCGAGCACTGCGTTGTTGCGCAGGCACTTGTTCTTCCAGCCGGTAAAAGGCATGGCACATGAAGCTCTATGAACTTTGCGGTTTCGACAATCGCCGTTTTTCACCCTATTGCTGGCGCACACGGATGGCGCTTGCCATCAAGGCT
>CAYRLR010000426.1:0-3353 GCA_964424975.1 uncultured Anderseniella sp. | reverse complement strand
ATGAATTTACGGCGTTCCATCCAAACTACTCCCTGTTGTTGTTCTTGGTTAAACCAGTATTTTCGGGTATGGCGCAGCATGTGGCCAGCCCCACGGCATCACACCAGAAATGCCCTTCTTTGCCAATATCTGGATTTGTTGCCACAGGCCCCTTTGACTGGGACGGCAATTCGCCTATCTATTGTGCATCATTCAAGCGTCACGATTCTCTTGTCTACGTGACGGTCTCCACTCACCTGTTCTGAAAACAAGGCCAGCTTACAGATGCGCGATCCGATTGAAACCTATGCTCAGCTCGTTCCCATGGTGGTGGAGCAAACCAACCGCGGTGAACGCTCCTATGATATTTTCTCGCGGATGCTCAAGGAGCGCATCATCTTCATAACCGGTCCGGTGGAAGATCACATGGCGACGCTTGTGGTGGCGCAATTGTTGTTTCTTGAGGCTGAAAATCCCAAGAAAGAGATTGCCATGTACATCAACTCGCCTGGCGGCGTGGTCACGTCCGGCCTGTCGATCTACGACACCATGCAATTCATCAAGCCCGCAGTATCCACGACGGTGATCGGGCAGGCTGCATCCATGGGGTCGCTTCTGCTGACCGCCGGTGAGAAGGGCATGCGTTTTGCCTTGCCGAACGCCCGCGTCATGGTTCATCAGCCTTCAGGCGGGTTTTCGGGACAGGCGTCAGATATCGAGCGTCATGCTCAGGACATTATCAAGATCAAGAGACGTCTCAACGAGATTTACGTGATCCACACAGGTCAGACTTATGAAACCATCGAGAATACGCTTGACCGCGACCATTTCCTGACGGCAATGGAAGCCAAGAATTTCGGTCTGGTGGACGAGGTTATTGACAAGCGGCCCGAAACCGCCGGAGACGCCGGCAAGAAAAAGTAGTCAATCGACGATTGGGCACGTGAATTGCATGGTTAAAAACATTGTGGAAGGCATAGTGACTTTCATGGGGTTTTGCGGCTGTTTCGGCAGGCGCCGATCACAATGCGGTTCATACTGACGCGGATCGTTAATGATTTGTTGATTGTTCATCGTCGAGCATGGTGAAATATAGAGATTCGTAGATTGCCAGTCTCGAACGCAACTGTTTAAGACTGTTTTGAATTTCAAACCAGCCTGACAGTTTCAGGCAACGGTTCATTGGTGAACCGAAGGAGTACAGATGACAAAGTCCGGCGACGGAGAGTCCAAGAATACGCTGTATTGCTCATTCTGTGGCAAAAGCCAGCATGAAGTCCGCAAGCTGATTGCCGGCCCAACCGTGTTCATCTGCGATGAATGCGTTGAGTTGTGCATGGACATCATACGTGAAGAAAACAAGACGTCGTTGGTGAAGTCTCGTGACGGGGTGCCGACGCCCACTGAAATTTGTACCGTGCTGGATGATTATGTGATCGGGCAGTTCCAGGCAAAGCGCGTGTTGTCGGTTGCAGTTCACAATCATTACAAGCGCCTGGCCCATGCAGCCAAGAACAATGATGTGGAACTGGCCAAGTCCAATATTCTTCTGGTTGGCCCGACCGGCTGCGGCAAGACGCTGCTGGCGCAGACCCTCGCGCGCATCATCGATGTTCCGTTCACGATGGCCGATGCGACCACTTTGACTGAAGCCGGTTATGTGGGCGAGGACGTTGAAAACATTATCCTGAAGCTGCTCCAGTCAGCCGACTACAATGTCGACCGGGCCCAGCGCGGTATTGTCTATATTGACGAGATCGACAAGATTTCGCGCAAGTCCGACAATCCCTCGATCACCCGTGACGTATCGGGTGAGGGTGTTCAGCAGGCCTTGCTGAAGATCATGGAAGGCACGGTTGCATCTGTTCCGCCGCAAGGTGGCCGCAAGCATCCACAACAGGAATTCCTGCAGGTGGATACCGCCAACATCCTGTTCATTTGCGGCGGCGCATTTGCCGGTCTTGACAAGATCATTTCGTCGCGCGGCAAGGGGGCTGGTATCGGCTTCGGCGCTGAGGTCAAGGGCGAAGAAGAAAAGAAGACCGGTGAGCTTCTGCGCGAGCTGGAGCCTGAGGATTTGCTGAAATTCGGCTTGATTCCGGAATTCGTCGGCCGGCTTCCGGTCATCGCGACGCTTGAAGACCTGGACGAAGACGCACTTGTCGAAATTCTGTCCAAACCGAAAAATGCGCTTGTGAAACAGTATCAGCGTCTTTTCGAGATGGAAGATGTCAATCTGAACATTACCGAAGATGCATTGGCTGCAATTGCGGTAAAGGCGATTGATCGCAAGACCGGTGCGCGCGGCCTGCGGTCCATAATGGAGGGCATCCTGCTTGACACCATGTATGATCTGCCGGGAATGGATGGCGTCGAGGAGGTTGTGATTTCTGCGGAAGTCGTGACCGGTGAGGCCAAGCCACTGATGATCTACTCGGACAAGGACAAGAGCTCCAAAAGCAAGTCCAAGGTTGCAAGCGGACCAGGCAGCGCCTGATTGCGATTGCTCATTTGCGGGATATGGACCCGGTCAGTTTCGGCTGACCGGGTTTGTTTGTCTGGAACTGTCCAGGGTTCAAAAAACCTCGTCAGGGGAGTCGGATTAGCCTTCCATTGGCCTTATTCCTGTGGCAAACCGGAAACGATATGCAGGATTTTGTTTACCAGCAGGTCAGCGTGTTTAGAGAATGTGGGGTTATTTGGTTTGCGTAAATTAACAACATTGGCAGCTGTCGCCATGCTGTCGCTTGCCAGTGGCTGTGCGACGGACATAGGAAGCTTCACATCCAATGATCCCGCGCCGGCCCAGTTGGGATCTCCCGGTGCGCAGCAGCAGGTTGCAACCAACCAGCCACAGTATGGCCAACCGCAGTTGGCACCTATTCCTCCTGCCGGACAGGCGACATTTGCACCTGCGCCGAAACCCGGAGCAGGCGGGCTGTCAAACGGTTCGTATTCGCCGGCACCGATGGGCCGGAAAATTTCCGAAGCAGAACTTCGCTCATTGCTTGCAGGCAAATTCGTTACGGTTGCTGATGGTCGCAGGCTAGAATATGGCCCGTCAGGATCGTACCAGGAAACCCGCAATGGACAAACCATTGCCGCGGGGACTTACCAGATTCGCGATGTCTCCGTGTGTGTGCAGTTTACAACCGGACTGACACGGTGTGACAGTTTTGTTCAGGACGGCAACCAGTTGTTTGTCGAAGATCGCAACGGCCAGCGGCTACCCGCCCGGATTGGCTGACGTTTTTGGCGCTTGCCAGCCTGAATCAACCAAAGCCGGCATTGTTGTTCGGTGTTGTTGGACGATTTCGCAAATACAGACTTGAATCTCGCGCTGTCCACAGCCATTTACCATCAGACACCGACGG
>CAYRLR010000425.1:0-3362 GCA_964424975.1 uncultured Anderseniella sp. | reverse complement strand
CTAGGTCATGAACTCATAAACAGGATCAAAATGGCGTTGAAACCGCAAAAATATGCAAGGGAAAGCTCGCCGGACGGGCTGGTGGCCCGTTCAAGAGCTTTGACGCGGCAGATTGCAGCGGTTTCAACGTCCGGAGGATATGATCAATTTGCCCGGCTACAGCGTTGCAAGTTCTTGAAAACCAAAAGGTTTCCTGCGAACCCGCGCCTTGTATCCGGGCAAATTGATTCATACCATATTGACCCAGTTTATGAGTTCATGACCTAGAAATGCAGACCTGCCGCCTATTGGTCTTGCTCTGCCTGTTCGAGAGCGTTGCCCATCTGTGCGCCGAGTGAAAGTGCCGTTGACTTTGCGGCTTCGTCACCTGCGCCCACGGCCTTGTTGTACCAATCAAGCGCGAGTTTGGAGTCCGGTCTCAGGCCACGCACACCCAGTTGCGCGAATATACGCGGATCATAGGTGGTTCCAATCCTGGCGGCGGCTTTCCGATTGCCTTGCTGAAAGGCGTGTTTGTACAATTGCCGGGCAGATACGATGTCGCCAAGCAGCAACAGCGTGTCGCCTCGTTCAAGCAGACTGCCGACAGGTTTACCGTTCTGCTGCAGCAAGGGAGTCAGCAGGCCTGCTGCGGTTTTCTCCCCCGACAAGGTGGATTTGCCCAACGCCAATGCCTCGGGCGGCAGGCTCAGCGCCGTTTCGAGGGCAACTTCGTCGGCACTCGATCGGGTTTGTTTCAAGCCGGAAGATGTTGGCCCTGATTTCGGAGCGGTTATCCTTGGCGACAGGCTGGCGACTTTTCGGGCAGGCGGTTTGTTTTCCATTGTTTCGGCCGGCACCATGATCAGTTCGCCAGCCAACCCGCTGCGAGCAACGGATGGTTGGGTCCTGTTGAGGTTGTAGATGGCCTCCGGTGGCGCAGGCATCGCCGTGGGAGCGATACGTACGATCCTGCTGGCTGCCGGTTTGATGGCTTTCTGTGCCGGTTTGGCGAGTTCCGGCCTGGCGGCCGCCAGTTTGACTGGAACAGGCGGTTGAGGTTGAACCGGCGCTGCGCGAAGCTTGTGCGGTCTGGCGGCTTCTTCAACCACCGGCATATCGACAACGTCTTCAACAGTCTGGTGTTGCTCGACCCGGGGAGACGTTATCAGTGCCAGTGCATTCTGGAAGTGGGAACTGCTGGATGACACGACAACCGGGGCAACTTCGCGTGCCGCAGGCGCTGTTGTTTCGACCTGCCAGGCTGGGTTGTCTGAACTGTATGATGACAGAAATGTCCAGTTATTGACGGTCTTGTAATAAAACAGGCCAAGTCCACCGGCACCGATGAACAACAGTGCGCCGGTGAAGGCAAACCACTTGCGGGCCTGCCTGTTACGCTGGGCATCAAGCTGGACTCGGCGATGCGCCATAACCGCCATGCGTTGCTCGAAAACCTCCTCGCGGGTCTTGAATTTTGCGCCGTGCGCGGGACGCTTTAGTGCCGGATCGGGCCGTGGTGCAGACGCGGCAGTCTTTGAACGCGGTTCGCCGGTACTACGTGGCTCATGCGCGGTTGCAGGCGCACCGGGACGTGAGGACGCCGATGCCGGATTGCCGTCATCAAGATCAATACCCTGGTGATCGTTCCAGATTTCATCACCTATTTCAGGCAGATCGATACGGAGGGTTTCAAGCTTGCTCCGCTTGTCGTCGGTAGTGTTGGTCATGATATCAGTTTCCCTGTTTTGCACCCGATCTCTTTGGATCTGCATGCTTGCTGGCTGGTTGACCCGGCCAGGATTTCTAATTTGCGCTGGTCGCTGTTTCGTTCCATTGGATGAACTTGTTGAACAGTATCTTCTGATCCTTCTGGCTCAGTGCCACCGCGCGTCCCTGGCTGGTCAGATAGGCCTGAAATGCCTCAAACAGTTTTGTCTGCTTGCTGGTTGGTGCCGCCGCTGCAACCTTCGCCTTGTTGGCCGCAAGCCAATCCGCTGCTACCGAGTATCTGCGCCAGCCGGGAAGTTCTGCGGCGAGATTCACGTCACGCCATTTCTGATGCCGGGGTGCTCTCTGGAATCGATCAAACCGTGCGAAGAAATTTTCGATGAACCGCTTGACGCGATAATAGCGACCGGTTTTCGGTTTCCAGTTGAATACCGCCATGACCGCGCCCACAGCAATGGTATCTACCGGTTGCTCAACATCCACCAGGTTGCCGTAGTCTTGCGCGGACAGTTTCGCGGGCAGGTAGCTCTGCTGAAGTTTTGCGGAATAGGGGACAGGCACGATGTGCAGACCGTCAGCCTTTTTTACCGAGGTGAAGATGGACGCAGGCTTTCCGGCCACAAAAACCATGGCATCGATCTCGCCGGTCCGGACTTTCTCAAGGGCATCTTCGTAGCCGTGAACCAGTGGCTTGACCTTGATGCCGAGGGCGGAGAACACCGTCTCGGCGGTCATGTAGGTTCCTGATCCCTTGCCGCCGAAATTTACCTTCTTGCCACGAAGTTGCTTGATGTCGGTGATGTTGCGGCGGGCGATCAGGTGAAACTCTTCATTGTACAGCTTGGTGACATAGTTCACCCGGCCCTGAAGATTGTCGTGCACTTTCTGGTTGCGCAAATATGTCAGTACGTCCGACTGAACGATGGCGACATCAACGCCGCGAAGATACAGCAAATCCTCGATATTCTTGACCGAGCCCTTGCCGACGATGGGAAGAATACGCAGCTTGTCCACATCATCGAGTTCAGCCTGAAGGTCTGCTGCAATCCGGATGTAAGTTCCGCCAATGCCGCCTGAAATGACACTGACAGTGTCATTGTTCGCAGCCTGGACCATATCCGTATGCGCTTGCCCGAACGCTGATCCGGTCGAAGCCATACCCAAAATTGTGAAAGAAAATAGTGCGGCAACCGCCGCGGATAGCAACCGATACATAAGACCCCTTTGCCCGGCGTAAACGCCAGGATCATGGGTAAGTCCATACGCAATAATACGTACACTTACACGCCGTGCCATCCCATTTCAGTCAGGGATTGTGAGGATCGAATCAGGTTTAAACGAGCAGGGAATTGGGTAAAATTATGTTGGTATGCAGGCGATTGTTTGGCCGCGTTAACCTGTCGACACATCGTAAAGTTGACTCATCGTCCGCTATTACTGCTGTGTCCAGCGTGGCTGCGACCGGTTTGCAAACAGTAATGCTGACCCTGAAACGCCAGCAAATTTTCGGGTATAAAGCACGGCTGGGGCGTGGTCGCTGCCACTTTATCGCTTCCACTGAGCCCGTGTTGCGCTAGGATACCGTTTTCGCAACTGGAGATAGGCAACATGGGAATCGAAAGTCTTTTGGCCGACATTACCCAAGTAACCTT
>CAYRLR010000424.1:0-3364 GCA_964424975.1 uncultured Anderseniella sp. | reverse complement strand
ACTTGTCTTCGACTTGTTTGTCGATCAAGCGTTGCTTGCGGCCATTGTTTCTGCCGGGCCGCCGGTTGCACCGGTTCGATAAAAAAACCGCAGATCTTTCGATCTGCGGTTTCGCATTTGCTTGAGGCTTTTCGGGCTCGATCTGCGATCTGCTCGATGAGGCCTGGGTAAAACGGACCTTAGAAGTCCATGCCACCCATGCCGCCCATGCCGCCGCCGCCAGGCATTGGAGGCATACCGCCTGCATCCTTCTTCGGCGCTTCAGCAACCATGGCTTCGGTTGTGATCAGCAGGGCTGCGACAGAAGCAGCATCCTGCAGGGCAATACGAACCACCTTGGTCGGGTCCATGATGCCTTCGGCAACCATGTCGCAATACTCTTCGGTCTGCGCGTTGAAGCCGAAGTTGCCGGTCTTTTCCAGCACCTTGCCAACAACGATCGAGCCTTCAACACCGGCATTTATGGCGATCTGACGGATCGGGGCTTCGAGAGCCTTCGATACGATCTTGATGCCGGCCATGATGTCCGGGTTGCTGTCTACAAGCTTTTCAACGGCCTTCTTGGCACGCAGCAGAGCCACGCCGCCACCGGGAACGATGCCTTCTTCGACAGCAGCCCGGGTAGCATTCAGCGCATCGTCAACGCGATCCTTGCGTTCTTTCACTTCAATTTCGGTCACGCCGCCAACCTTGAGAACGGCAACGCCGCCTGCCAGCTTGGCAAGACGTTCCTGCAGCTTCTCACGGTCATAGTCAGAGGTGGTGTCTTCAACCTGACGACGGATCTGGTTGCAACGGGCTTCAATGTCGTTCTTTTTGCCTGCACCGTCGACGATGATGGTATTTTCCTTGTCGATGGAAATCCGCTTGGCGCGGCCCAGCATGTCAAGGGTAACGTTTTCAAGCTTGATGCCGAGGTCCTCGGAGATAACCTGACCACCGGTGAGAACGGCAATGTCTTCCAGCATGGCCTTGCGGCGATCGCCGAAGCCAGGTGCCTTGACAGCAGCAACCTTGAGGCCGCCACGCAGCTTGTTGACAACCAGGGTCGCCAGTGCTTCGCCTTCAACGTCTTCTGCAATGATCAGCAGCGGGCGTGAAGACTGAACGGTAGCTTCCAGCAGCGGCAGGATGGCCTGCAGGTTGGACAGCTTCTTTTCGTGCAGCAGGATATACGGGTCTTCCATTTCGGTGACCATCTTGTCTGCATTGGTGATGAAGTAAGGCGACAGGTAACCGCGGTCAAACTGCATCCCTTCAACAACGTCCAGCTCGGTTTCAGCAGTCTTTGCTTCTTCAACCGTGATGACGCCTTCATTACCGACTTTCTGCATCGCCTGAGCGATCATCTGGCCGATTTCGCTTTCGCCGTTGGCAGAGATGGTGCCGACCTGGGCAACTTCTTCAGAAGTCTTGATCTTCTTGGAACGCTTGATCAGGTCTGCAATGGCAGCCGCAACAGCGAGATCGACGCCGCGCTTCAGATCCATTGGGTTCATGCCGGCAGCAACTGACTTGCCACCTTCGCGAACGATGGCCTGGGCCAGGATGGTTGCTGTAGTGGTGCCGTCGCCAGCCAGGTCGTTGGTCTTGGAGGCAACTTCACGCACCATCTGTGCGCCCATGTTCTCGAACTTGTCTTCCAGTTCGATTTCCTTGGCAACGGTTACGCCGTCCTTGGTGGTGCGCGGTGCGCCGAACGACTTGTCAATAACAACGTTACGGCCTTTCGGGCCGAGCGTTACCTTGACGGCATTGGCGAGGATGTCGACACCACGCAGCATACGCTCGCGGGCATCGGCGCCGAATTTTACTTCTTTAGCAGCCATATTGAGGCTCCTTTGGATTGAATTGGTTTATTTTAACGGTTTATCGAAAGATGTGTCTGCGTGCGTTGGAGCACAAAAAAAGTCCGGAAGAATTACTTCTTGGACTTCTTGCCTTCCAGAACACCCATGATGTCGCTTTCTTTCATGATCAGCAGTTCCTGCCCATCAATCTTGACTTCAGTGCCGGACCATTTGCCGAACAGAACCTGATCGCCAGCCTTGACGTCCGGGGCAATCAGCTTGCCAGCATCGTCGCGCGCGCCTGCGCCTACGGCGACAACTTCGCCCTGCATGGGCTTTTCCTGTGCGGTTTCAGGAATGATGATACCACCTGCGGTTTTGGTATCTTCCTCAATCCGGCGAACGACCACACGGTCGTGCAGAGGACGGAAATTCATCTACGCTTCTCCTTGAGTATACAAACACTCTGGTTGATTGTGATGACCCGGACCCGACCCCTCATGAGCCGATGTTCGGATCAGTCTGTTAGCACTCACCTGGGATGAGTGCCAACAGTTGCAGAGTGATGTATGATGCGTGACCCCACACGTCAAGGTTTGGCGATAGATTTTTTTGGCAACAGGGGTTTGTTACCAGGAATGGTTAATCGGTATGGATGGCTCTGGCACCGGGATTCCGGTGATTTTTCCCCTGGCACACATCTCGCGGGACCTTCGGGATGGGGGCTGATTGCGCCTGCATGTTGTGACCGGGCCCCTCGGTCCGCTGCGTTCCGCGCATGTAAGGGATGGCTCAAAACGGCAAATACCCTGCGATACGTGACCGAGGGTGTTCATTCGGCGCATCATCAGGTTTGCTTGCCAGGTACTGTTTCTGCCGCGAGGCCGGGTGCAAGGCACACCGTGGTGCCGTGTTTGCTCGCTCTTACTTGGCGCCCTGACGCACGGCCTTCACGTCCGCGCGAACATCCTTGCCCTTCCAGTCGACAACAGCAAAGCCATCACACCATCTGCCTTTGAACAGCTTTTTTTCCTTGTCGATCTTGAAGGTAAATCGCAGGCAACTGCCAGCACGCTTGACCGGCCCGCCGGTGTAGACACCGGGAATCTTCAGGTCAATTCGGCAGTCGCGGGTCAGCTCCGCGCCGGCAGATTCTTTCTTGCCGCGAAAGTTGCCGGTGATTTTATACACACCGGGCTCAGCCCAGTTGGCACCACACGCCGCTGCGTGGGCTACATTGCTGACGCCGTAAAAGTTCAGGCTTGCAGCAGCAATACCCGCCGCAATAAAAAATCTTCCAAATCGCATATTTCAGGTCCTGTCGGTCTAAATGTTGTCGTCGATGCAGCGAAACCAACCGCCTTGCGCGGAATATGCATCAACCTGTCCGCTTTCCCTGTAGCTATAATGAGGATATTTGACGTTATGTGCAAGGTGCGGAAAAGTGCTTTAACGTAACAATTTGTCACGGCGTTGAAACAAAGCAGGCAGCCTCTTAACCATGTATTAACTTTTAAACGCCGCTCGATTGGCTAGGCTTGTTGAGCAAGCTAGTATTTTAACCTATACCGGGC
>CAYRLR010000423.1:0-3373 GCA_964424975.1 uncultured Anderseniella sp. | reverse complement strand
TTCACCTCGACCAGAACTTCACCTGCCGCAGGCGCAGGTGCCGCCATGCGCTCAACCTGCATTACGTCTCCGGCCGGGCCTGCCCGGCCATAACTCCATGCGCGTATGGAAGAGCCCGGGCTCACTTCTCCATGTACTCGCCGCATTTAGGAGCCGGTGAGTTTCCCCATGGCATGATCGGCACGGTCGAGGTTGAGTTTTGCGGGCTGCCTTCGATAATGCGGTCGGAATAAACCAGATAAACCAGCGTGTTTCGGGCCGCGTCACAGCCGCGAACGATCTGCAGTTTCTTGAAAAACAGCGACCGGCGCTGCTTGTACATTTCGTCTCCCTGCTCAAACTTCGCCTTGAAGCTCACCGGGCCGACCTGGCGGCAGGCAAGCGACACTTCCGAGCGCTCTTCCGCAAATCCCGCCCAACCTTTCCAGCCGCCGATTTCCGGCAGAGTAAAGTGGCATGCAACACCATCGACAAGCGGGTCATCGAGTGCATAGACGGCCAGTTTCGCATTGGGCGACAGCAGCCGGAATACGGTCGACTTCTTGAAGATCAGTTCCGGATCATCGTCGGCTGCCGTTGCGGTGCTCACCGCGGCGGCCATGGTCAACATCGCCGAGAGGCCTGCGGCCATGATGGTTTTGAAAACAGTCATCGAATACTCCGTTATATGACGTGGCGGTCAGGCCTGGGCTGCCATTGCCTTGAAACCATTGTCCAGGTCCGCCTTCAGATCCTGAACATCTTCCAGTCCAATATGCAGGCGCAACAGGTGGCCTTCACGATCCCATGTCGTTGCTGTCCTATAACTGGTGACATCACAGGGGATTACAAGGCTCTCAAAGCCGCCCCACGAATACCCCATGCCATAAAGTGTCAGTGTGTTGAGAAAAGCGTCCACAGCCTGCTGACTAGTAGTTTTCAGGACAACGCCGAACAACCCCGATGAGCCTTTGAAGTCACGCTTCCAGATGTCGTGGCCCGGAGCGCCAGGAAGGCCGGGATGCAGCACCTCTGCCACTTCGTCGCGGCCCCTGAACCATTCGGCAATATGCAGCGCCGATTTCATGTGACGCTCCAGGCGCACATCCAGTGTCCGAATGCCGCGCAGCGTCAGATAGATGTCGTCCGGCCCGGCGCACAGGCCCATTTCCTCATATGCCGCCTTGAACCGGTCCCAGTGCGGTTCGGCGACCGTAACACATCCCATCATGCAGTCTGAATGACCCACAAGATATTTGGTCGCGGCCTGGAAAGAAATGTCACAACCATGTTCAAATGCCTTGAAATAATGTCCGCCTGACCAGGTGTTGTCGATGGCGACGAGAACACCATGGGCATGTGCGGCCTGGACAATTGCCGGAATGTCCTGCACCTCGAATGTCTGCGAGCCCGGGCATTCGGTCAAGACCAGCTTCGTATTGGGCCTTATCAGTTCGGAAATGCCGGCGCCGATCAGCGGGTCGTAAAAGCTTGTTTCTATACCCATACGCTTGAGCAGGCCGTTGCACAGATTACGGGTTGGCCGATAGGCGCTGTCGGTCACCAGCACATGATCGCCGGTGTTCAGAAATGCCATCATGACGCTTGAAACCGCTGCCAGCCCGGATGGGGTCAGCCTGCAGGCATGTCCGCCTTCCAGCTGGGCGACGGTTTCCTCCAGTGCGCGCGTTGTAGGGGTTCCCTTGCGTCCATACACATAGGGCTGGTTTTGCGCACGCAGGGCGTCGGTGTTCGGGTACAGGATTGTCGAGGCATGATAGACGCCCGGGTTTACAATGCCGTGTTCGGAATACTGGCGACCTGCAGTGACGAGTTCGGTTGCAGGTTGGTGCGAAGCGCCCTTGGGGCTTTTCATGGGATGGACTTTCACAGGCTGAAAAGGATTAGCCTTGTTTAGCGTTTCTGTCAGGTTTGAGAAGTTTTTTTTGCCGTGCAGCTTGACGGTGGTTGGAAATTGGGCAGGATACGGATGGTGCGTGCTTAACAGGCGCGTACTCAGGGAGTAAAGATTGAAATACTCATGGACGGTGGCCATTGCCAAACCGCAGCCGAGAGACCCGGCAAGTGGAGTATATTACCGGATTTTCTTTCCGCTCTGGTTGCAGACGCAATCGCCTAATTTCTACTGTTTAAAGGAAATACACATGAAACGTACGTTGCTTTCGCTCGCTCTCGGTACAGCTGTATCGCTTGCCGGCATTTCTGCCGCTTCTGCTGGCACCCTCGATGACGTCAAGTCCAAGGGGTTCATCCAGTGTGGCGTGAGCCAGGGCCTGATTGGCTTCTCTAACCCCGATGACAAGAACAACTGGAACGGTCTTGACGTTGATTTCTGCCGCGCTGTTGCCGGTGCGGTGTTTGGTGACGGACAGAAGGTAAAGTTCACCCCGTTGTCTGCCAAGGAGCGTTTTACGGCTCTGCAGTCGGGTGAAATCGACATTCTGTCTCGCAACACGACCTGGACCATGAGCCGTGACACCTCGCTGGGTCTCGTGTTTGCCGGTGTGACCTATTATGATGGCCAGGGCTTCATGGTTAAGAAGTCTCTTGGTGTCGACGGCGCACTGAAGCTCGATGGCGCGTCGGTCTGCACACAGACCGGTACAACCACCGAACTCAACCTGGCTGACTATTTCCGTGCTAACAACATGAAGTACGAAGTTGTTGCATTCGAAAAGGCCGATGAGGTTATCCAGGCATACGATTCCGGTCGTTGTGATGTGTTCACAACTGACCAGTCCGGCCTGTATGCCGAACGTCTCAAGCTGAAGAATCCGGATGAAAATGTGGTTCTGCCCGAGATCATTTCCAAAGAGCCTCTCGGCCCGGTTGTCCGTCAGGGCGATGATGCCTGGTTCAACGTTGTCAAGTGGACCTATTATGCACTGCTGAACGCTGAAGAAGCCGGCGTCACTTCGGCCAATGTCGCTGACATGATGGCAAATTCGACCGACCCGGGCGTGCGTCGTCTGCTGGGTGTTGAAGGCGACTACGGCAAGGCGATCGGTCTTGAAAACGGCTGGGCTGCCAATGCAATCAAGGCTGTTGGCAACTATGGCGAAATCTTCGATCGCAATGTTGGTCCTGACACCAACCTGAAGATCAGCCGCGGCATTAACGCACTGTGGAACAAGGGCGGCATTCAGTACGCACCGCCTGTCCGCTAAAAACTGCATACTAAAACTGTCCGGCACAATGCGCTTCATGGCGCTGCATGCCGGGCAGCATTTAATACTTTATATATTGAGATATTTTGATTGATCATTCCTGTGGTGGAACGACCCGGCATCAGATCGGGCGACAGGAACTTTTGAGGGTGAGCGCTTGCGCCCGGCAACGGGATTGCGAACGGAACAAGGGGTGATGATCACGG
>CAYRLR010000422.1:0-3376 GCA_964424975.1 uncultured Anderseniella sp. | reverse complement strand
TTGAATCCTGCTGACACTTTTTTCCGCGCCTTGGGCACATATGTTGAAAATGAAAGCGCAATCGTGTTGGGCCATGATGGCGCCGGCATTGTCGAGGCGGTCGGTGCATCAGTTGATGGTGTGTCGGTCGGCGACCGGGTCTGCTTCTGCCATGGTGGCATTGGCGGCGAGCCGGGCACTTATTGCGACTACGCGGTGGTGCCTGCAGACCTGCTCGTGAAGATGCCCGACGGCGTGGACTTCCAGACGGCTGCTGTGTTCCCGCTGGTCGCTATCACGGCCTGGGAGGCTTTGGTCGAGCGCGCCGGCGTGAAGCCGGGCGAAAAGGTGCTGATACATGGTGGAGCCGGCGGTACCGGCCAGATGGCCATTCAGGTCGCACGTCTGAAAGGAGCCAAAGTGGCAACCACGGTGAGCTCACAGGCGAAGGCCGATCTGGTGGGGAGCCTCGGTGCCGAGCGGCCAATCTTGTACAAGTCGGAGGATTTTACCGATACCGCCCGCGACTGGACGGGCAACCGGGGACTGGACGTGGCGCTGGATAATGCCGGACCGGCAGTGATGACTGCAACCTATCGCGCCATGGCAGTCTATGGGCGCGTGGTGACACTTATGGGAGTTGCGCCTGACGATGCAGACCTGTCCGCCTACAACCGTAACCTCTGTCTGCACAATGTGATGATGCTGACGCCGATGTGGTTCGGGCTCGATAGCGAGCTCGTCCGTCAGGCATCAATTGTGCGCAACCTGATAACGCATCTGGCCAGCGGCACACTTAAAGTGCGGGTTGAAAATGTTTATCCGCTGGAAAAGGCGGCCGATGCTCACCGGCAGATGGAGGCCGGCAGTATGTCCGGCAAGCTGGTGCTGGATATGGACGCCTGACGAGGGCTACTGAAAGGCAAACCGTGCCTCCAGCGGGGACAGCTGGGGGGTTCCCAGAATGTAGTCGGCAGCCCGGGACGCGATCATCTGGGTGGGGGCATTCATGTTGGCGCTCATGATCTGTGGAATAACCGATGCATCAACTACACGCAGACCCTCAAGCCCGTGAACCCGGAAGCGGTCATCGACTACTGCATCCGGCCCATGGCCCATGCGGCAGGTGCCGCAGGGATGAAAATCTGTCGTGACCACCGAGCGGACCCAGTCGCGGACCTCGCTGTGTGTGCGTACATTCGGACCCGGGATCATCTCGGCACCGCGAAATTCGTCGAATGCACTTTGCGTCACCAGTTCGCGGGTCTTTCGGACGCCTTCGACCAGTTCATCCAGGTCATGTGGGTCAGCCAGGTATTTGAAATACATGGCCGGTTTGTCGTAAGCGTCCGCGCTCTTCAGCTTGATACAGCCCGTGGAGCGCGGCCTAAGCTGGTCGACATGGATTGCGAATGCCTGAAGCAACGTGATCTTGCTGCCTTGGTATTCAAAGCCTACCGGGCCAAAATGATATTGCAGATTGGGGTAGCTGACCTTGTCATTTCCCCGGATCAGGCCGCCGGCCTCCCATATATTGGATGCGGCCATGCCGGATCGCGTGAATACCCACTGAATACCGGCTGCCGCCTTGCGCCAGGGCGCGTCCACCTTGTGGATGGGAAATCCTTTCGTGCATTCGAACTGCAGGATAATACTGGCGTGATCCTGCAGGTTCTGTCCCACGCCCGTCAGGTTGACCACCGGCGTGACGCCCATCTCCCGCAGATGGTCGGCAGGACCAATGCCGGACAACATCAACAGTTGAGGCGAGTTGATCGCACCGCCCGACAGAATGACATCTTTCCTCGCGTGAACGGTGCGTTCACCCCCCTTGTGGTCGAAGATGATCCCGGTGGCCCGGTTTCCCTCGACCACAATGCGCCTGGCCATGGCTTTCACCAGGAGCGTAACGTTTCCCCGTTTCAGGGCGGGTCGCAAATGAGCGACCGCAGCGCTGCATCGCCGCCCGTGCTTCCTGGTGGCATCCAGCCGCGATACGCCTTCGGGATTGAATCCGTTGAGGTCTTCAGAGCGGCCCTGGCCCGCCTGTTCGCCGGCTTCCAGAAACGCTTCGTACAGAGGGTTGTCGAAGCTGCCTTTCGTCACGCCCAGCGGCCCGGTTGCCCCGCGCCAGTCATCACCGCCGCGATCGGAGGTTTCTCCGGCCTTGAAGTAGGGGAGGCAATGCGCATAGCTCCATTCGGTCAGGCCACATTCACTGGCCCAACGGTCATAATCGAGCGGATGGCCTCGCATATAGACCATGGAGTTGATGGACGATGACCCGCCAACGACCTTGCCGCGGGGCATGAAAACACTGCGCTCCGCCAGTTCCGGCTCGGGCTCGGTCTGGTAATTCCAGTTGAGCTTCGGATCGCACCAGGTGCGGTAGACGCCGGCAGGTACATGGATCATCAGATCGTGATCCATCGGTCCTGCTTCCAGCACCAGGACCGACGTCTTGCCGTCCGCCCCGAGCTTGTTGGCCAGCACGCAACCGGCTGAGCCTGCGCCGATGATGATATAGTCAAATGTGTTCATGGGTGCATCCACCAGGCCTTTGATCTTTCCAGCCGAAAAACCGTTCGGCTTGCGCGCATGCTGACGATGCGGTCACCGACAGTAAAGGCCTGATTGCAGCGATTGGCGCTTGACGTTTCCGCGTGACGACCCATACCATCAGGCCAGTCAAAAGGGAGGACTTAGGAATAATGGCGAAACGGAAGACATTTCTTCACACGGCCGGAACAGCGACCTTTGCTGTCGGCATGCTTCTGGCGGGCGCACAGGCCAGTGCCGCCGATATGGGAGACACGGCAACCGCGATCAAGATTCCAATCAATGAATGGACGGGACAGCATCTGAGCGCCCACATACTGGGACAATTGTTCAACAAGCTGGGCTACAAGACCGAATATGTCACTGCCGGCGCAGTCCCGCAGTTTGCCGCTATTTCGCTGGGTGATCTGCATGTGCAGCCGGAAACCTGGGACAACAATGTCGGCGACATCTATCCGAAGTCCGTCGAAGCGGGCGACATCGTAGTTGTAGGTGATGCCGGATTGGTGGCGCGCGAAGGCTGGGTTTATCCGCCCTACATGAAAGACAAGTGCCCGGGGCTGCCTGACTGGAAGGCTCTGTATGACTGTGCACAGGCATTCGGTACACCGGAAACGTTCCCGAAGGGCCGTCTGGTCACCTATCCGGCGGACTGGGGCACACGCTCAAAGGATCTGGTCGAACAGATCAAGCTTCCATTTGCTCCGGTTGCCGGCGGCAGTGAAGGTGCCATGGTTGCTGAAATGAAGTCGGCCTACGACGCCAAGCAACCCATGCTGATGATGTTCTGGCAGCCGCACTGGATGTTCGCCGACTACAAGTTCGACTGGGTAGACTG
>CAYRLR010000421.1:0-3377 GCA_964424975.1 uncultured Anderseniella sp. | reverse complement strand
TGACTGGGAACGCTCGCTCCTGGATTATTCACGTGACCTGGTGTTCTAGAAGACCTTCAAGGACATGGAAACCAGAATGCGGGTCGGCATTGACTATGGCTCCAGGTTCGAGTTTGAATGTTACGATATTTCCCATTTGTACAACCTGGCCCATTTTGTCGACCGCGGGCTGGCTCGCACGCCGCTGTTTATCCAGTCGGTGTTCGGCCTGCTCGGTGGCATTGGCGCACATCCCGAAGACCTGATGCACATGAAACGCACCGCTGACAGACTGTTCGGTGACAGTTACCACTGGTCAATCCTGGGCGCCGGTCGCAACCAGATCCCGCTCGCCACCATGGGGGCTGCACAAGGCGCCAATGTGCGTGTCGGGCTGGAAGATTCACTGTGGATCGCACCGGGCAAGCTGGCACAGTCCAACGCCGAGCAGGTGACCAAGATGCGGCTGGTGCTGGAAGGATTATCGCTTGATATTGCAAGCCCCGATGAAGCCCGCGCGATGCTCGACCTGAAAGGCGGCGATCAGGTTGGCTTCTGACCCTAACAAGACGGACTGAAACGATGACTGAGACAATGGGATTGAGGCCCGGCCTGCGCGTACTGGTGACTGCTGGTGCCAATGGCATCGGCCGGACGATGGCGGAAGCCTTTGCAACGGCTGGGGCGCGGGTGCACGTGTGTGATATTTCCGATGCTGCGCTGGCCGAATGCAGCAAACAGCACCCTGACTGGGGCATCAGTTACTGCGATGTCTCCGATGAAGACCAGGTCGATGAGCTTTTTGAACATGTCAAAGCCCATTTGGGCGGACTGGATGTTCTGATCAACAATGCCGGCATTGCCGGACCCACCGGCGGCATTGATGAACTGGACCCGCAGGAGTGGCGCGATACCGTCAATGTCAATCTCAACGGCCAGTTCTATTGTGCCCGGCTGGCCGTGCCGTTGCTCAAACAATCGCCCGACGCCTCGATCATCTGCATTTCCTCGGTGGCGGGCCGGCTCGGCTATGCCTGGCGCACACCTTACGCAGCCACCAAGTGGGCTATCATCGGCCTGGTCAAAAGCCTGGCCATCGAACTCGGGCCTGACGGCATCCGGGTAAATGCCCTGCTGCCCGGCATCGTTGAAGGCCCGCGCATAGAAAAGGTGATCTCTGCCCGCGCCGAAGCCACCGGCGTTGCCTATGAAGAGATGGAACGCGAGTATATCAACAAGGTGTCTCTGCGCCGCATGGTAACTGCCCAGGACATTGCCAACCAGGCAGTGTATCTGTGCTCCCCTCTGGGTGCCAGCATTTCAGGCCAGGCCATCAGCATTTGCGGCAATGTTGAGGTGCTGTGACTGCCACACGGCAATCGGCGGGGGCCATGCCGGATGTGTACGATCCAACGAAATTTCCAGGTGCGGCTTGATATCGATCAAGGTGGACAGACCAATTGCGCGTTAGCGTGCAAGACATGAACATAAAAACCTGCATTCGCTTTTCATCCGGCCTGGCGGCAAGCGCCTTTCTATTGGCGCTGGCAGTTACGCCTGCATATACACAAACCTACGGAGATGCCGCTCAGGGCAAGGCGTTCGTGGAGCGCAAGTGTGCCCGTTGCCACGCGGTCGGCCTGAATGATGACAGCCACATGCCTGAAGCACCGGCGTTCCGCACATTGCACAATCGCTATCCGCTCGACAGCCTGAGCGAGGCTTTTGCGGAGGGCATTGTCACCGGTCATCCGGCAATGCCGGAGTTTGAACTGGGTATCGACACCATCAACGACATGCTTGCCTACATGAAAGGCCTGGCCGGTTCAGGCGACTGAGCTTACGCCAGCCCCGGCAGGATTACCTTGATGCCTGCGAATATCATTTCCACCGATATGGCGAGCAGGATCATTCCCATGAGCCGGGTCATGATCACCCGCATCGTGGCACTCAGGACCTCGCCGAAATACGACGCGAAATAGAAAACCAGAAACAACAGTGCAAGTATGATGGCGACAACCACGCCAATGGACAAAAGCTGCCCCGCACCCGACGCATGGCTTGTATAGATGATGATCGTTGCAATGGTACCTGGCCCGACCACCATCGGAAATGTCATCGGATAGAAAGCCATTCCGCTGAGGTCCGACATCTGCTCCTTTTCACTGCCGGACCCATGGTGAGATGGTGCTCCTGAGCCATTCAGCATCGACCAGGCGATACTGGCCACAACAATGCCTCCCGCGACCCTGAATTCATCCACCGTGATACCGAAGAAATCGATGATCCGCTGACCGGTCAGCAACAGGACGGCGCACATGACTGCGGCAAAAAGGATAACCTTGACGGCCATGCGGCGTTGGTCCGTTACGGTCATTCCAGTTGTCATTGCCAGGAAAATAGGCAGGTTCACAAACGGGTTCATGATGGCAAAAAAGGCACCAAACGCCTTTATGATAATGGCCTGATCCACGAGTTTCTCCCTGTTGCTACACCTGCTGTCGGTTGTCGAATGGTTGGCATTCCACACGGACAGAGTGAATCAAATCTATCAGGATAAAGTCAACCAATCGTGTTGATTCCAACGCACCAGGTCAACGTACGGATGACGGGAACTGACGGGCTAGATGGCGATTGATTTCGCCAGACGCGTGAGCATACTGAGGATCCTTTTTCCGATTGTCTCACTGGAGATGCTGAATGCTGTTAAACGAACCGGAGCACGACAATGAAGGTTGACGGTCACTGCCTGTGCGGCCACGTCAGATACGAAGCCGAGATCGACCCTGCCATGGTGGCCATCTGCCATTGCACCGATTGCCAGACCCATTCCGGCACAGCCTACGGCGTGGTCGTCGGGATCGTGGACCAGCAGTTCCATCTGCTGCAGGGTACGCTCAAGGTATTTGAGAAAACAGCCGACAGCGGCACCATCCGGGCGCTGGCATTCTGCCCCGAATGCGGCACCAGAATTCATGCCAGCACACCGGGCGACAGTTCAAGGTTTTTCGGTCTTCGTGTCGGCACCGTGCGCCAGCGCGACCAGTTGAAACCCACCGTGCAGGCCTGGTCCGGATCCGCCCTGGACTGGTCGCATGATCTCCGCAGCATTCCCAGGTCAAACTAGCGACTGTTCATGTTTACAGACATCGGTCCGGGTGATTCAACCCGCACATGCAAACCGTTGATTGCAAACTCTTTAATCGGCCAACCTGAGAGTATGAATCAATCGTTAACAGCGCCTGTCGGTGTTGCTTTCCGGGCACTGTGTGAGAGTATGACGACAACTGGAAAACCTCGAAGGCAGCGCGGATTTCTCCGGCTGCCTTCCAGTTCGGCCAGCGATTGCCGGCAATGGCTCAATAGTAAGCGTTGCGGCATCTGTAATAGCGGTGCCA
>CAYRLR010000420.1:0-3398 GCA_964424975.1 uncultured Anderseniella sp. | reverse complement strand
GAACCGAGGCATTGGCAACAGCCGTGCCGCTGACGTCTACTCCACCACCGGATTCTACTGCGTTTACAATGTCGTCGCCTTCAACCAAGGCAATCGTCGGGGCCGCTGGGGCCGCCGTGTTAACCGATACTGGTCTCGTGCCCGCTGGACCGGGATTGCCCGCTGCATCAGTCGCAGTGGCCGAAATAGTCGCCGCGCCATCCGCAGGGATTTCACCGGCAGCAAAGCTCGCAGTCCAGTCGCCTGCACCATCCGCCGTCACGGTATGGGTCGTTGTGCCTAGCGCCACCGCAACCGAAGCGCCAGCTTCTGCTGTGCCGGTCACATCAACGCCAGCGGCTTTTTCAACGGCGTTTACGACGTCATCCGTTGCAACCAACGAGATGGTTGGTGCCGCAGGCGCAACCGTTTCCATAGCGATCGCACGCGAGCCCGCAGGTCCGACGTTGCCTGCTACATCCGTAGCAACCGCCGAGATAGTCGCATTGCCGTCTGCAGGGATTTCACCCGTGGCAAATGTTACTGTCCACGCGCCAGCGCCATCTGCCGTCACGGTGTGGGTTGTCGCATCAAGTGTCACGTCAACAGAAGACCCGGCTTCCGCTGTACCCGTCACCTCAACGCCCGCTGCTTTTTCGGCGGCGTTGACTACATCATCAGTTGCAACCGTTGAAATCACCGGCGCAACAGGCGCGGTCGAGTCAATGGTAACGGCTTGCGCTTTGACCGTGCTGCTGTTTCCGGTGGCGTCGGTTGCTTTGACGCGGACTTCTGTAGAGCCATCGGCAGGAATTTCACCTGTCGCGAAGCTGGTGCTCCAGTTGCCCGAACCATCCGCCGTGACGTTCTTGATTGTCGCCCCGAACTGCACCTGCACCGAAGCGTTGGCTTCGGCAGTACCGGTCACGTTGATGCCCGCAGTTTTTTCGGTGCCGTTAATGATGTTGTCTGTTGCGACGGCATTGATGGTTGGCACGCCCGGAGGTCGTGTATCAAAGGTCAAAGACCGTGTTTCAGCCGCCCCAGCATTCCCAAAACTGTCAGTCGCCGTGGCGGTAACGTTGAGAACCCCGTCCGGTGGCAGGTTTTTGGAGGCAAATGTAACGGTCCATGTGCCGTCAGTTGCAGTCACGGTTTTGGTGACCTGTCCCAGAACAACTTTGACCGTAGCACCGACTTCGGCGGTGCCTTCGATAGAGATACCAGCGACCGCTTCGAGATAGGTGATCTTGTCATCGCCAGCGACAACCGCGACAACCGGATTGCCCGGAGCAGTCGTGTCAAATTGCACCGAACGCGTGCCAAGACCACTGGTGTTGCCCGCCGTGTCGGTCGCAAAAGCCGTTACAGGGGCGATGCCTGTCGCTGGAATGTCACCTGTGGCAAACAGAACCGTCCAACTGCCATCGGCAGCAGCAGTCGTAGTACGCGATGCGCCTGAAAGGCCGACAACCACGGTCGCTCCACCTTCGGCGGATCCGGAAACAACCAGTCCAGAATTGGCTTCGGCTGCATCAACTCTATTGTCGCCAGAAATCGTGGAAATCGTTGGCGTAGTCGAGGTGGTGTCGACTTTGAATGAACGGGTTGACGTCGCCTCGTTCAGGCTAGCATCGGTCGCGGTTGCGCTGACGCTTGCGGTGCCATCTGCGGGAACTTCACCGCTTGTAAAGGCCACGGTCCAACTGCCCGCACCATCAACGGTTGCCGCGCGTGAAACGCCTCCGATGGTGACATCCACAGTCGACCCAACAGCGACCGTACCGGTGATATTG
This sequence comes from uncultured Anderseniella sp., assembly GCA_964424975.1. Classification (GTDB taxonomy): domain Bacteria; phylum Pseudomonadota; class Alphaproteobacteria; order Rhizobiales; family Aestuariivirgaceae; genus Anderseniella. Next base: position 1,623 of record CAYRLR010000420.1, on the reverse strand, counting down.
ATACCGGCTGATTTCTCGACGGCATTGACAACGTCATCCGTCGCAATCGCCGCAAAACTTGGGGCACCGGGAGGGGCAGTATTGACTTCAATCGGGCGTGTTGCAGAACTGGAGCTATTGCCAGCCGTATCTTCAACAACCGCACTTACAACTGCCGAGCCATCAGTCGGTATGTCGGCATTTGCGAAATTCGCCGTCCATTGACCCGAGCCGTCAGCCGTCACGGTTTTGGTTGTATCCCCAAGGGTCACAAGCACCGTTTCCGACGCACCAGCGGTTCCAGAAATATCAACGCCCGCCGCCTTTTCCGTCGCGTTGATGATGTCATCAGTTGCGACAGTGGCAATCGTTGGTGCGGAAGGGGCCGCTGTATCAACTGTGAAGTTACGCGTAGCTTGCGTTGCGCCAGGATTGCCCACAGCGTCTGTCGCCGCGGCAGTAACTGTCGCGATGCCATCAGCAGGAAGCTGAGCTTGCGTGAAATGAGCCGAGAAAACACCAGAGCCGTCAGCAACCACATTGACCGTTGTTGCCCCAATTGTAACGGCAACAGTTGCGCCACTTTCGGAAACGCCGGTGACGTCATAGCCGCCCAATGCCTCCAAAGCGTTCACAAAATCATCGCCTTCAACGGCATTGATTGTCGGTGCGCCTGGTGCCGTGGAATCCAGGTTTAGCGTCCAGTTTGCTTTTGGACTGGCAGGCGACGTGGGGCTTGCTTTAGCGGTTGCAGAAATGGTGCTGGTCCCGGCGGCCGGGTCGGACGGGAAGTCTGCCGCGGCGAAATTGACGCTCCAACTGCCATCATCGGCAACAGTTGTGGTTTTAAGAGAGCCGTCGAAATTCACTGTGATTTCACTGGCGGGTCGTCCGGAGCCGGTAACGTCCAGACCTCCGGCTTTTTCGGTGGCATTGATTGAGGACGGCAAACGGTCCAAAGTCGGCCGCAATGGCACAACTTTTGCAGCTTCGGCCACCACATCTGTGCCGGCAATCGAGGTGCCGGCCTGGGCGTCCGTTACAAGGTTATCCTGGACAACCGTTTGAACTTTCTCAATCTCTGCAAGGCCGGCTTCGGTGTTGTCGGCGCCTTCGATCGCGTCATTGGCATTTTTTGCCGCCGTGGCGATATCAGCCGCGTTTGCCGAACCCGCACTATTCAAAATAGCGGTTAATTCTGTTTCATCCGTAAGTGGGTTTGCACCACCGCCGACTAACTTTTCCGCCAAAGACTGCGACGCTGCATTACTGGATTCTTCGGCGGTGCCGGAACCCGACGCTGCGGCCAGATTGATGATGTTGGCGATTTGTGTCGAGGCCTTGAGTGCGGTCAAGTCGCCTTCCTCAGCCGATTTAACCGGATCTTCTGAAAGCAAATCAGTGGTTGGTGGTAAACCAAGCGCTGCGGAAATCTGCGCTGCCGCTTGAGATGACGAAAGCGGCGTGGCCCCTCCAGCCGTGGATTCGACCAAAGCTTGAACCAACGTTGTAATGGGTGTAATAACTGTCGCGTCGGCTGGTGCTGACATCGTGCCAATAAACGGTTTACCGGTTGAAATATCGACGCCACCTTGTGAAAGGATCTTTGCCTGTTCGTAATCGCCGGCCCGTAGCGATAATCCG
>CAYRLR010000419.1:0-3398 GCA_964424975.1 uncultured Anderseniella sp. | reverse complement strand
AAGGTCGGCATCATCCAGGTCGTTCAGTATGATCAGCGGGTCATTGCCGCCGAGTTCAAGGGCGGTGCGCTTGTAACCAGCCTTGGATGCGATCATCTTGCCCACCGGCACCCCACCGGTGAAGGTGATGATGTCGATGTTCTCGTTGGTGATCATCTCGTCGCCGATGTCGGCAGGCATGCCGGTGACGATCTGGAACATTTCCGGCGGCAGGCCGGCTTCATACAGTATGTCAGCCAGGGTAATGGCGGTCAGCGGCGTCAGTTCGGTGGGCTTGCACACCATGCAGTTGTTGGTGGCAATCGACGGCGCAATCTTGTGCGACACCATGTTGAGCGGATGGTTGAACGGGGTGATGGCCGAAATGGCATTCACCGGCTCACGCTTGGTGAAAATCTTGCGGTCCTTGCCGTGCGGGGTAAGATCGCAGGAGAAAATCTGGCCATCATCGAGAATGGCAAGTTGGCCGGCCAGCATGAACACATCATACGACCGTCCGGTCTCATACAGCGAATGCTGCTTGCAGATACCCAGTTCCAGCGTCAGCCAGTGGGCAATTTCCTCACGCCTCTCGCGGATCAGTTCCGCAGTGCGAAACAGGATCTGCTGGCGTTCATACCGGGTCAGCCTGGGCTTGTAGTTGGCGGCAATCTCGAAAGCGCGCGCCGCATGTTCCGCCGCGCCTGCCGGCACCGTGCCGATCACTTCGTCGGTATAGGGGTACAACACCTCCACGACGTCTTTTGTCGTCACCTTCTCGCCACCGATGCGCATTGCCTCGTGGCGGATCGTGCGTTGCGTTCCACTCATGTTTTCGACCTTCAAGTGTTTGACTGTAATGCAGCTGCCCGGACCGCATAGAAAAAGGCATCGAAATTCCGCAACTCCGGTGCGCCCGGCAGGTCCGGCATTACCCGGTTGACGATGAACGGAACCACCTGCTCGGTCAATCCGCCGTGCGAGCGCAATGGCTCCTTCAGGGCAGCAAGATCGTGGCGGTGTTCGCTGGTACCCAGCGTCATGTTCTCGCCGGAGATGATCACGACGTCGCCGATGCGATCGTCAGGCAGTTCAAACCGCTTGCAGGCTTCTGCCTTGTCGACCGCCAGAATGATGCCGTCAATGGCTCGCAGCCTGCCCAGTATGTCTTGGATATCTGTGTCGGCCGGCAGGTAGGCAGTGGCAAATGAGCCGAGTGCGCCGTGATGCACCACGTAAGGGTCGGTGATGGGCAGAATGACCCGGGCGGCGTCCTTGCCCAGCCAGTCGTCCATCAGGTCCTGCACATAGATGACGGCGGGAGATCCGTCCGGCAGGTGTTTCGGTTTCATGCCGTGATCGGCTGTCACCACGATAGCCGCACCCAGCGCGTCCAGCTCGGTCAGATACTTGTCGAACATTGCGTAGAACGCCTTGGCCTCGGCATCTTCCGGGGCATATTTGTGCTGCACATAGTCGGTCGTCGTCAGGTACATCACGTCGGGCGCGAATTCCTTCAGCAGCTTGACACCTGCAGCAAAGACAAGTTCCGACAGTTCAGCGGAATAGACTTCCGGCACGTCGCGACCCAGCCAGCCTGCGGCATTGTCGATGCCGTGTTCAGCCTTTGTCGTGGTGTCCGAGCGTTCCGACGAAAAGCAGATGGCGCGGTCATCATCGAATGCCAGGCCGTGACCCAGAAGGGCGCGCAGCTTGTCTTTCGCCGTGACGATGGCGACCTTCTGGCCGGCATCATAAAACGCCTTGAACACGGTCGGCGCGCGCAGGAATTTCGGATCGTTCATCATCACTTCCTCGCCCGTGTCCGGATCATACAGGAAGTTGCCGCAAATGCCGTGCACAGACGGCGGACGACCGGTGGCAATGGACATGTTGTTCGGGTTGGTGAAGCTCGGGATGACGCTGTGCGCCAGCCTGTCGGTGCCCGTCGCGCGCATCCGCGCCAGCGTCGGCATCAGCCCGTCGGCAATGGCTGCATCCAGGTAGGTCGGTTCGCAGCCGTCCAGGCAGATGGCAATGGCGCAGGTATTTGATTCCGGGTATGTGCGTCCGTTCACCGTGACGTCCACAGGGGTCATGTCGTTCATTTTTCCAATTGCTTTCTTTGTTCAGGCTGCAAGTTTTTCGCGTTCAGATAGCGCTGCCTGCGGTGGTCTGGCGCTGGCAATGCCCATTGCATCCAGCGATGATTTTGCCGCCGCTACAACCGCACGCATGGTGTGGTGGTCCATCCGGCCAATGCAGCCGATGCGGAAACTGTCGACCACGGTCAGCTTGCCGGGATAGATGATGAAGCCTTTTGCCTTCATCAATTCGTAGAACCGGGTGAATTCGAATTTCTCATCAGCCGGGTTGAAGAAAGTCACGATGATCGGCGACAGCCAGCGGTCACGCAGCAGTGTCTCAAAGCCCAGTTCGCGCATGCCGTCAACCAGTACATCGCGGTTTTTCGTGTAGCGCGCACCACGCCCGGCAACATCACCTTCTTCACGATGCAGGCGCAACGCCTCCATGAAGGCGGCCACGACATGCGTCGGCGGCGTAAACCGCCACTGGCCGGTCTTCTCCATATTGACCCACTGGTCATATACATCAAGGCTGAGCGAATGGGCATTGCCCTTCGCAGCTTCCAGTTCCGACTTGCGGGCAATGATGAAACCGAACCCCGGAACTCCTTCAATGCATTTGTTGGCTGATGACACAATCGCTTCATAACGTACGTCAGCGGCATCCACATCGATGGCACCGAAGGCGCTCATGGAATCAATCAGCAGCTTGCGCCCCGCAGCGTAGGTTGCGTCGGCAATCTCTTTTATCGGGTTCAGAATGCCCGACGAGGTCTCGCAGTGCACTACAACAACATGGGTAATGGCTGGATCTGCCGCGAGTGCTGCGGCCACTTCCTGCCCGCGCGGCGGCAGGTAGTCCCCCTTGTCGATGTCGACGTGGGCGCGACCGATATAGTCCATGGTTTTTGCAATGCGCTGACCATAGGCGCCATTGATCAGCACCAGCGTCTTGCTGTCACGCGGCAGCAGCGAGCCCAGCATGGCTTCAACCACGAATGTACCGCTGCCCTGCATCGGCACGCAGTCAAAATCCTCAGCCCCGGCGCCGACCAGCGCGAGTAGTTCGGCCCGCAGCCGCGCCGTCATCGCCCGGAACTCACCGTCCCACGAGCCCCAGTCGCGCAGCATCTGTTCCTTGACCGAATACGCTGTCGTCAACGGGCCCGGTGTCAGCAGGTAGGGTTCCCCCAGCCGTGGCGCTTCCATGGCCGATGCCGCATCGATTTCCAGTTCTGCCATCATGTCGGGTGCCTTTCGCAAATTGCCCGCGCCGGAAACATTTGTCGCAAATTTAGGCAGTCTCATTATATTTGAGAAATCGATATTTCA
>CAYRLR010000418.1:0-3406 GCA_964424975.1 uncultured Anderseniella sp. | reverse complement strand
CGTGCCGTTCAAGCGCGACGTCTACAGCCAGGTCATCGCTGCGTTCAGGCATCTGGCTGTCTAGAACATCTTTATCCATCCGTACGGATGGATATTGCTCTGGTCGAACAGCTTATCCGCCTTCGGCGGGCCGTTTTGGTTGTTCTGGTCGAACAGCTTATCCGCCTTCGGCGGCCCGTTCTCCGCGCCTGAATGACTTTCGTTCCTTGTCATTTCCCTTTCCTCGTCTTTCCCGCGAAAGCGGGAATCCATCCATCAGCGGGCACAGTGTCGGTGCTGGCAATGGATCCCTTTGATTCACGGGGATGACGAAGGTGGAGCAGGAGATGTCATGTGAGAAAGCCGCTGAATAACTTGCAGATCAGGCGCCAGCGGGCCTAAAGCAACTCAATCATCCTGATCTGAACACCACGACCAGGTTGTTGGCGGGTACCGGGATGATTTCGCTCAATGACAGCTTGTGCCGGGACGCCTCTTCAGCGACGTCTTCCACAAACCTCAGACCATGGGCGGGATGCTGGTTTTTCAACCAGGCATCAAACGCTTCGTTGCTTGGGGCTGTTTCAACATCACGCTGCCGGAACGGCCCGTATAAAACCAGCAGTCCGCCGTCGCTCAGCTTGCGCGCAGCCCCTCTCAGCAACCCTGCACAGGCAGCCCAGGGCGCGATATGGATCATGTTGATGTTGACAATGACGTCGGCGCTCTCGGGCTGTGCAGTGTCTTCCCACGCTCCGTCCATCACATCGATCAGTTGCGGTGACATCAGGTTTGGCGATTGCGCATTTGCTGCGTATGCCGCAATGCTGGCCAGCCTTTCGGCATCGAATTCCGTCGGCCACCAGCGCAAGTGCGGCAGTGCCGCCGCGCAGTGCGCACCGTGCTGGCCGGTGCCTGAGGATATTTCCAGCAGGTCGCGGGCGCTGGCAGGCACAAATTTGAGCAACTGGTCACGTATGACAGCCATGTTGCGATCTGCTGACGGTGATGTCTGTTTCATCAGGATGGCCCTCGGGACAAACAAAAAAGCCGGGCAGTTGACTGCCCGGCTCGAAATCAGTGTCTGGAAACCGCCTTAAAGCGCTGACTGCAACTGGGTCAGGTGATCGAGGGTTTCCTGCGCACGGCGCTTCTTCTCAGGATCCTTGGCATCGTGCACATCTTCCTGTGCATTCTTGACCTTTTGCGCCAGATCATCGGCCGAGAGATCAGCCACGGCGACCGCTTCTTCCGCCAGAATGGTCAGGCCCGCCGGGTTTACTTCCGCAAACCCGCCACGCACGAAAATACGGTCTTCACTGCCGTTTTCATCGGTGACAGTCACGACACCAGGCTTCAGTGTCGACAATACCGGCGCGTGGTTCACCAGCACGGTAAACTCGCCTTCGGTACCCGGCACAACAACCTGCTGCACATTGCCCGATGACAGCAGCCGTTCAGGCGACACCAGTTCAAACTTCAAGAGATCGGCCATAAGGCTCTCCGTTAATCAGGCAGCTTCCGCGGCCATGCGTTCAGCCTTCTCGACAGCTTCATCGATGGAGCCGACCATGTAGAACGCAGCTTCCGGCAAATGGTCATACTCACCCGACACCAGGCCCTTGAAGCCCTTGATGGTGTCTTCCAGGGAAACCAGCTTGCCCGGCGAACCGGTGAACACTTCAGCCACAAAGAACGGCTGCGACAGGAAGCGTTCGATCTTGCGGGCCCGCGCCACGGCGACCTTGTCTTCTTCAGACAGTTCGTCCATGCCGAGAATGGCGATGATGTCCTGCAGTGCCTTGTAGCGCTGCAGCACTTCCTGCACCTGACGTGCAATGGCGTAGTGCTCCTCACCAACAACCTGCGGGTCCAGCATGCGCGAAGTAGAATCGAGCGGATCCACAGCCGGGTAAATGCCCTTTTCAGCAATCGAACGTGACAGCACGGTTGTTGCATCAAGGTGGGCAAAGGTCGAAGCAGGTGCCGGGTCAGTCAGGTCATCGGCAGGCACGTAAACGGCCTGAACCGAAGTGATCGATCCCTTGGTGGTCGTGGTGATGCGCTCCTGCATGGTGCCCATGTCGGTACCAAGCGTTGGCTGGTAACCCACAGCCGACGGAATACGGCCCAGCAGCGCCGACACTTCCGAACCGGCCTGGGTGAAGCGGAAAATATTGTCCACGAAGAACAACACGTCCTGGCCTTCATCGCGGAAATGCTCGGCAACGGTGAGGCCCGAAAGCGCCACACGGGCACGCGCTCCTGGAGGTTCATTCATCTGGCCATAAACCAGGGCAGCCTTGGAGGCGCCGCCGCCGCCCTTTTCATTCACGCCGGATTCAATCATTTCCCAGTAAAGGTCATTGCCTTCACGGGTACGCTCGCCCACACCGGCAAATACCGAATAGCCACCATGTGCCTTGGCGATGTTGTTGATCAGTTCCATGATCAGCACGGTCTTGCCCACGCCGGCACCGCCGAACAGGCCGATCTTGCCGCCCTTGGCGTATGGCGCCAGCAGGTCGACGACCTTGATGCCGGTTACCAGAATTTCAGCTTCAGTGGACTGTTCCACGAACGAAGGTGCGTCCTGGTGAATGCCGCGTCGTACCTTGGTCTTGATCGGGCCAGCTTCATCCACAGGCTCGCCAATCACATTCATGATGCGACCCAGGGTTTCCACGCCGACCGGCACTTCAATCGGACCACCGGTATCGGTTACCGGCTGGCCGCGCATCAGACCTTCAGACGAGTCCATGGCAATGGTGCGCACGGTGCTTTCACCGAGATGCTGCGCCACTTCCAGAACCAGGCGGTTGCCGCCATTATCGGTTTCCAGCGCGTTGAGAATTTCAGGCAGATGGCCGTCGAACTGAACATCGACGACAGCGCCCATAACCTGAACGACCTTGCCGGTGGCTCCGCTGGCAGCGGTTGCTTTCTTGGCAGGCGCCTTCTTGGCAGCAGTTGTGGTTGCCGCCTTTTTGGCTGGTGCTTTCTTGGCTGGTGCTTTGGCCATGTTTCGGGTCCTTCCCTTAAGCCTAGTATCTCGACAATCTAGAGCGCTTCTGCGCCCGAGATGATTTCAATCAGTTCCTTGGTGATCTGAGCCTGACGCTGACGGTTGTAGCTCATTGTCAGCTTGTCGATCATCTCACCTGCATTGCGGGTCGCGTTGTCCATCGCGGACATGCGAGCACCTTGTTCGGACGCTGCATTTTCAAGCAGGGCCCGGAAAATCTGCACGCCAATATTACGTGGCAGCAGTTCCTCCAGAATTTCACTTTCGTCCGGCTCGTAATCGTAAACCGCACCGCCCAGATCGACCGTTTCATCCACATCGCCTGCCGACGCTGTCACGTTGGCTGGAATAATCTGCAAGGCCGTCGGAATCTGCGTCATCACCGACTGAAACTCGGAATAA
>CAYRLR010000417.1:0-3407 GCA_964424975.1 uncultured Anderseniella sp. | reverse complement strand
TGTCCGGGTTCGCAGAAACTACAACATCTGGGTCGCGAACCAGACGATGGAAGATTTTTCTTTGCGGTTTACGGCAAAGAAGGCACGTAAATGGTCAACGTTGCGTGTTGGCAATACTGCATTGGGCGCAATTTCCTTCCTGGCGCTGGAATCCATTGGCGCATCGATCACCCTTCAATATGGCTTCGTGAACGCCATGGCTGCGATATTCGCAGTATGCGTGCTCATTTTCGCTACAGGGCTGCCGATAAGCTACTACGCCGCCAAGCATGGCGTTGATATCGACCTGCTGTCGAGGGGCGCCGGCTTCGGCTACATCGGATCAACGGTGACGTCGCTGATCTATGCATCGTTCACGTTCATATTTTTCGCCATTGAAGCTGCAATTCTATCGACCGCGCTGGAAATGTTTTTTGGCGTGCCACTGGTTATCGGTTACCTGCTGAGTTCATTGATCGTCATTCCGATTGTGGTGCACGGTTTCACATTTATCAGTCGGTTCCAGTTGTGGACACAGCCGATCTGGCTGTTGCTGCATTTGTTGCCGTTTCTGTTCATCGCCGTAAATCACTCTGATCTCATCGTCGAATGGACGTCGTTCAGGGGGCTGTCCGGTGAAGCAGGAGGAGAATTCAACGTCCTTTATTTCGGGGCTGCGTCAGCCGTAATTTTCTCCCTTGCCGCTCAAATCGGCGAACAAGTCGATTTTCTGAGATTTTTGCCCCCGAAAACCCGCGAAAACCGGGTGGGTTGGTGGTTTGCATTGCTGACTGGAGGTCCTGGCTGGATTGGGATTGGCGGATTGAAAATCCTCGCCGGATCTTTTCTTGTGTTTCTTGCGGCGAAGATGCTGGTGCCGGCCCACCTGGCCATAGACCCGTCTTACATGTACCGGATAGCATTCCAGTACGTTTTCTCCACGCCGGGTCTGGTCATCGCGGCAACGGCGACTTTCGTGATCATATCGCAGATCAAGATCAACGTGACCAACGCCTATGCCGGCTCCATCGCCTGGTCCAACTTCTTTTCCCGCCTGACCCACAGTCATCCCGGCCGGGTGGTATGGCTGGTGTTCAATGTGACAATTGCATATCTGCTGACCACGCTTGGTGTGTATCGGGCGCTGGAGCAGATCCTCGGACTGTACTCGATTATTGCTGTTGCCTGGGTCGGCGCCCTGTCTGCTGACCTGGTGATCAACAAGCCGCTCAAGCTCAGCCCGCCACATATCGAATTCAGACGAGCCTATCTATATGACATCAACCCGGTTGGCGTTGGCTCCATCCTGATTGCGATTGTAGCTGCATTGGCCTCTTACAGTGGAGCGCTCGGCGAGACGATGAAACCACTTGCATCGTTCCTGGCACTGGGCGTTGCGTTTTGCTCAGCACCGCTGATCGCATACGCCACCAAGGGCAAGTACTATCTGGCCCGCGAACCCATGTCGAACGACACTGGTGCAAAGGAATTGCAGTGCTGTATCTGTGAAAGCCAGTTCGAGATCGAGGACATGGCGACCTGCCCGGTTTACGATGGGGCGATCTGCTCACTGTGTTGTTCTCTCGATGCACGGTGTCATGACCGCTGCAAGAAGGATGCGCGTTATTCCCAGCAAGTCCTGACCCTGTTGAAGGCCGTGTTGCCAAGCGGAATGTTCGCACGGGTCAATACCAGCGTGGGCCACTATGTCGGGTTGCAACTGTTTTTCTGCGCCATCATCGGAGCCGTGCTTGGCCTTGTATATCTGCAGACCACGACCGAGACATGGCTGCCTAATCAGATAATCCAGAGCACGTTGTGGAAAGTCTTTTTTATCCTGGCGATCATCAGTGGCGTGGCTACATGGCTGTTTGTCCTGGCGCGCGAGAGCGCACAGGTAGCGCAGGAGGAATCTTCCCGGCAGACGTTCCTGCTGTCGAAAGAAATCATTGCCCACCAGGTTACTGATGTAAAACTTCAAAAAGCCAAGGAGGCAGCCGAGGCAGCCAATTCGGCCAAAAGCCGCTACGTTGTCGGCCTCAATCACGAGTTCAGAACACCGTTGAACTCAATTCTGGGCTATTCGCAGTTGCTCGAAAGAGATGCAACCATTCCGCCCCATCGCATTGATGCTATCCGCGTTATCAGGCGAAGCTCTGAACATCTCACCGGCCTTATTGAAGGGCTGCTTGATATATCAAAAATCGAAGTGGACCATTTCTCACTCAACAGCAACGAAGTGCATCTGATTGCGTTCCTCGAACAACTCGTCGACATGTTTCACCTGGAAGCAGATGCAAAAAACATAAAATTCTCCGCTTGCCCGGCAGAAAACCTGCCACTGGCCATCAAGACCGATGAGAAACGCCTCAGACAAGTGTTTATCAATCTGTTGTCGAATGCCTTTAAATTCACCTCCGCTGGCAGCGTGATACTGCGGGTGGAACATTCTGAAAAACACCTCGTGTTCTCAATAATCGACACCGGTATCGGAATACACGAGTCGGACTTTGAGCGCATTTTTGAACCGTTTGAGCGCGGTAGTACCACGGCAGGACACACGACAGACGGCACCGGCCTCGGGCTTGCTATCACCAAACTCATCATCGAGAGGATGGGAGGTGTGATCTCAATTTCCAGCGAGGTAGGAACAGGCAGCGAATTCAAAGTCGAAATTCCGGTCGCCATCGTTGCCTCTCCTGCGGTTGCACCACAGGCAAAACGCCCGATTGTCGGCTATACCGGGCCACGCCGCACCATCATGGTAACGGATGACGACGTTGCACATTGCGGTCTGGTCGATGCCATTCTGCGACCGCTTGGCTTCACCTTGTTCAGCGCCGAGCGGGCGGACGAATGCCTGGAACTTGCCAAGCATTGCCAACCAGACCTGTACCTGCTGGACATCTCGATGCCGGGCATGAATGGCCTGGAATTGGCGAAGCAGCTAAGACAAACCAGCAGCCAGATTGTGCCGATAATGATGATTTCGGCAAATGCAATTGAAGAGAAATCATTGTCTCACGACCAGACTCACCACAGTGATTATCTCATGAAGCCGGTGGAATATGACAGTTTCCTGGAGAAAATTCGAAAAAACCTGGATTTGCAATGGACTTACGAAGGCGAGGTATCTGCGCCGGTCAAGTCCGTCAACATATCGTATGCAGAAATTGACCTGCCGCCTCCGCACCACATCGACGAACTGCGCAAACTCGGGCAGATGGGGCATATTCGCGGGGTTCAAAACAAGCTTGATACCCTTGAAGAAGAATTCCCCGAATGCCTGACGCTGGTGGGCGAGTTGCGCGAACACGTGAGCAACTTTGACTTGGTGCGTTACATGACAGTGTTGGATGAACTGGAGGATTATCTTGAACAGCCAGGATGACAATGGGTGCATATTGATCGTTGACGACTCTCCGGAC
>CAYRLR010000416.1:0-3409 GCA_964424975.1 uncultured Anderseniella sp. | reverse complement strand
TGCGGCCTTCATTGAGCAACTGGTCCAGCAGGTAGAACCCGTCGCCGCGATCATTTTCCACGCCACAGCCGTGGTTGTAGATTTCCACGGCATGGGCGATATCGTTGAGCGCCCGGCCGTCTTCCAAAGTGAGTTGTGACCATGCCGGGTGAGCAATGGTCACGAACGCGCCGGCGTCTGCCGCGCGCCTGGCCAGTGCCGGACCATCTTCGTCATCGCCACATGGGGCAAAGTCGAGAGGCAGGCCGTTGGCCAGAATGTGCCAGAGTTCACCAACGGCGGTGACAGGAGCATGCAGTTCCGCGCCGATAATGGTCGTGAAGTCTTCAGTGCGCAGGTCGCGCGTGTCCGATACCGGCCAGTCATAGTGGCCGATAAAGTGGTCGGACAGGCACATGAAATCATAACCGGCATCGCGGTAGGCAGCGATAACCTGTGCAGGTTCAAGTGCGCCGTCCGACAATGTGGAATGGGTGTGCAGATTACCGCGCCAGAAGCGGCCGGGCTGGGAGAACAGGGATAGAGGAGACATGGTTGTGGACCGCCTGTAAGCGAAGTGTTGATCGTCAATACAATCTCTACTGGCAGGCGTGTGCAACAGAAATGTTGCGATTGGGGTATCAAAAGTAAAAACGCGGCAGGCTCTGCCCACCGCGTTCTCGAATTTGTCTGTCAGGCAAAAAGCACTAGAGACGGCAACCCTGGCGGCGCACGCAACGGCGATAGCGGCGTCCTCCGCCCAAATTGCGACGGCAGCGCCTGCGGATGCGACGGCATGACCGGCTATAGGAACCGTCGTAATTATAGTAGCCGGGACCCACATAAACGCCACCTGGACCGAAACCGAATCCACCACCACAAACGCCGTGACGACGGCAGTTGTGCCGTGGGCCTCTGAGGTGAACTGGAGTCAGACCTTCGATTGTTGATTGCTGGACAGTCGAATAAGACAGGTTGCCGGTCGATACCGGGGTTGCCTTCGCACCTGTCATCGCAACCAGAACGGCGAACGTCGCCAGCGTGACTGCGAGGAGGAATTTTTTCATGTTGAACTCCTGATTTTGTTCGGATTTTCTCGCTTACCCAAAGCAAGGTTAACCGCGAATCAGCTGATTGTCGCGCGTTTTCTTAAATTTTGTTAATGATGGATTGCCGCTTTGCGCGGCATCCGGAGCGCTACTGCATCTTGACCAGTGCCCGGCATGCTTTCGGCAACCAGGCAAGCGTTTTTCGGGCGATGGGCTTTTTGCGCGGTATCGGCACGCCATTGACAATTGTCGGGCGTTTTTTCAGCTTTTTGTAAACGCGCTTCTTCCACGGCTTGTCGGAAAACCAATAAGCCAGTTCGCCACCGCACCCGGTGCCGTCCTTCGGGCTGGGGGCTGCCTGGTTCTTGCACTGGGGAGAGCCGGCCGGGCATTTCATGCGAATATGAAAATGGTAATTGTGGCCTTTGAGCGCGCGTACCTTGGCCAGCCATGCACCCTTGTTTCCGGCCCAGTCGCACAGTGCCTTCTTGATCGGCGGATGGACGAAGATGCGGGCTACCTGTTTGTAGGATGCGGCCCGCTTGATCAGCCGGGCATGAGCCTGCGTCCAGCGTTTTGGATTGATGCGCTTGCGATCCAGTGTCATCAGGGTTGCGGACCTGGTCTCTCTTTCCTTGCGCGACAGCGTGTGGTCGGGCATGGGTGTCAGCCAGATGTCGGCATCCAGACCAGCCTGATGCGACGCGTGACCTGACAGCATTGGTCCGCCGCGCGGTTGTTGTAAATCGCCTACCAGCAGACCGTTCCAGCCATCATGTTGCCTGGCTTCAACAGCAAGACGCTTGACCAGTTCGATCAGCTTGGGATGACCCCAGGCGCGATCCCGGGACGGTCGCATGACCTGCCACGCCGGCCCGTCAGCGGGCATTTCCTCGGCACCACCCACACAACCACGTGCATAAGAACCGAACACTTCCGGTTTTACCGGGGCAGGTTTTGTCATGTGGCCAAAGTAGAGCTTTGCAGGAATGGCATTGGAATACACAGGTACCGGCGGCTTCTGGATATCCTTGACTGTACCCTGGGTTTGCGCCAGTGCCCCGATTGATGACAATGCGATCACTGCGCCGGCAAGCCCCAAGCGCAGCGTTTTCAGGGCTTCGATGCCTGTAGAGTGGGGGTTATTTTTTGCGGAATGCATCCAGTGAGACCACCGTAGTATCATCATTTGACGCTGCTGCTGCGCCGGCCTGATCGTTGGCACTGCTGACGGGCGGCGCATCAATTGCCCGAACCTCGCTTTCGCTCTCAACTTCAGCCGGTTCTGCGTCTTCGCCATCGTCAAGAACCCCGGGTTCGAATTGCAGGCCGAATTGCACCGTGGGATCAAAGAACCCCTTGATCGAGGCGAATGGGACTATCAGCCGTTCCGAGATATTGTCAAACGACAGTTCGACCTCGAAGTACTTGTCAAAAACATTGAGATTCCGGAACTGGTGCTGCAGCACAATCGTCATGTCTTCGGGATATTTTGCCTTGATGCGATTGGATACAGACGCACCGGGATAGTTGGTGTCGAAGGAAATAAAGAAATGATGTTCGCCGGGCAATCCGTCTCTTACAACGCGCTGCAAGGCGAGTTTGACCACTGACCGCAAGGCATGCTGGGCCAGAACGTCATAGCGCATCAGGTCTTCGGGTATGCTGTCTCCATCACTCAAGGTCAATCTTCCAATTCTTGCGTATTGATTCCATTTTCTGGCCTCACCTTACAGCTTTATCGCAGTTTCGGCCATTGGGTCTTTAAATTTGTGGCTGTCTGCAAAAATCCTGTTGCAGGCGGTGCATGAAAACAGAAAAGCCTCGCTCAAGACAGGTGAGCGAGGCCGATGCCGTCAACATATTGAACCCGGTCAGGACTTCTGGGGTTTTAACCTTCGACCTTGATCGTGTAGTCAGGCGTAGTGTTCAGCGGGCAGGAAAAATAATATGTGCCGGGCTTGAGATTGATCGAATAATCCTTGGAAACACCCGGTTCCAGGCCTCCTCCGGACACTTTTGGCAGTGTGAGACGGCCGATCCCGGCGCCGCGTAGGTAAAAGCCCAGACCATAGGGTACATTCTTGTTGGTCACACGAAACACGTGCTTGCCCGGTTTCAGGGTCAGCACCTTGGCAGTCTTGAGGCGTTCTTCGGCGGTTTTCGCGTTGATCGCCTCGCAGTCGGCCTTGCTGGTGGACTTGTAGCCGTGATCCTTGCCCTCAGCTTCGACAAACTGGCAGGCAGTCTGCGTCAGTTCGACGATCGTGGCGTCCTGAGCCAGGGAAGCCGATGACGTCATGGAAACGGCTGCAAGAGCGGCAATGGCGGTTGTGAACGTGGTTGCGGTGAACTGTTTCGGCATTTTTGCGATCCTCGTA